>NZ_JBJFHN010000053.1:0-15352 GCF_051893655.1 Porcipelethomonas sp.
TAAAGACGCTAAAAAGCCTCTGGTAATGGCAGGCTATGGAGTCAGAACCTCCGGCTGTGCGGACAAGCTTGTTGAATTCTGCGAGAAGCAGAATATTCCGGTTGTAACCTCAAGAGGCGGTATAGACGTTATACCGTCAGAACACAGACTTTTTGCCGGAAGACCGGGCAGCTACGGTGACAGACCTTCTCATTTTGCTATTCAGGAATGTGACTTTTTACTTATTCTGGGCAGCCGTCTTTCGGTATCTACAATCGGTTACTATCCTGACCGTTTCGGAAAGAATGCATATAAAGTAATGGTTGATATTGATAAGAAGGAACTTGACAAGGGCGATGTTCCTGTAAATGAAAACTATCACTGCGATATATCTGATTTTCTGGACAAGCTTATTCAAAATGCTGATGATAATTATGATGTCACATCACGCAGTGAATGGGTAAAACATTGTACAGATCTTCGGAAAAAATATCCGGTGGTACAGCCTGAATACCGCAGTGCAGATGTGATAAACAGCTATTATTTTACAGAAAAACTCAGCAAATATACTCCGGAAAATACAAATGTAATTGTTGATACAGGAAGTGTTTGCAATATCGTTTCCCAGACATGGAATCTTAAAGAGGGTCAGAGATATATTATTTCCGGCGGACTTTCGTGTATGGGCTTCTGGGCAAGTGCTGTAGGTGTTTCAACAATGTCAGACAAGGTTATTGCTCTTTCGGGGGACGGCAGTACTCAGATGAATATTCAGGATTTTGCCACAATGAAATACTATAATCTTCCGCTGAAACTGTTTGTATACAACAATAACGGGTATATGCTTATACGTCATAATCAGCATAACTATATGAATGACAGATTTTTGGGGGTAGGGCCTGACAGCGGTGTACAGACTCCGGACTTTTGCAAGGTTGCTGAAGCTTATGGTCTGAAAGCTGTAAAAATATCAAAAAAAGATGAAATTGACCAGAAGCTTCAGGAAGTGTTCGGCTATGACGGACCTGTTGTGTGTGAGGTAATGGTGGAGGAATTTGGTATAATTGCTCCGAGAATTGCTTCCCGTGTAATGCCGGACGGTTCACTGAAAGCTGCTGAATTTGACGACCTGTGGCCGTTTCTTGATAAGGAATAAGCTATGAATAAATATGATGTTCTGGTACTTGGCGGCGGTCCGGCGGGACTTTCCGCTGCCTATACTCTTGACAGATCCGGTATTAATGTCGGATTATATGATAAAAATGAAAGCCCCGGAGGACTGTGCAGAAGTTTCAGTATTGACGGATTTACATTTGATACATTTGCCCATGTGAATTTTTGTAAAGATCCTTATGTAATATCAATGCTTGAGGATAAAACAGACTTCATAACTCATGTTCCGGAGGCTTATAATTACAGCAAGGGAACATGGATCAGAAATCCCGTTCAGAATAATCTTATAAACCTTGATGTTGAAGAAAGAATTAAAATTATAAAAGGATTTATCGAACGGAAAATAAATGTTCCGGAAAATTATGACCAGTGGCTGAGAATGCAGTACGGTGATTATTTTACTGACAACTATCCGGCAAAATACACACGCAAATACTGGACAGTTGAGCCTGATATGCTTGAAACAAAATGGGTTGAGGGACGTATGTATACGCCGTCAATTGAGGAAGTGCTTCGGGGTGCAATGACTTCTGAAACGCCCAATGTTCATTACAGCAAGGAGATGCACTATCCGGCAAAGGGCGGCTACGGCAGCTTTTTCACTCCTTTTTACGGGGATTATTTTAATGGCAGCAAGGAATTGACAGAGCTTCGCATAAATAGTAAAGAAGCGGTATTCAAAGACGGTGAAACAGTAAATTTTGAAGAACTTGTAACATCAATACCGCTGGATATACTTATACACAGTATATCGGATATAAAAGTGCCGGAAGAAGTGGTCAATGCAGCAGATTCACTGGACTATACCTCTGGTGTAATGGTTTCTGTGGGACTGAATAAAAAACATTCTTCTCCATCATTATGGTTTTATATTTATGATGAAGACATACTTCCGGCAAGAATATATTGTCCGGATATAAAATCTCCTGCCAATGTTCCGGATGGATGCTCGGCAATGCAGGCAGAAATTTATTATTCAAAATACAAGCCGCTGAAAAAATCTCCTGAACAAATAAAAGATGAAACAATACGTCAGATGATTGGTATGGGGCTTTTCCGTGGGGAAGATATAGCAGTAACAGATGTCAGAACAGAAAAATATGCCAATATCATGTTTACAAAAGAAATATATAAGGCAAGGAAGATAATTCACGATTACCTTGATACGCTGGGGATTTATTATATAGGAAGATTCGGTGAATGGGGATATCTGTGGACTGGTCAGAGCATTTTAAGCGGACAAAGTGCAGCAGAGAAAATAAAAAATAGTCGCAGTAAAAAAAGCTATTTTGAAAATGATATTTAATTTAAATTTATTTTTTTGACAAGCTTAAAGCCTCCCGGAGAAAAAACGGGAGGCTTTAAAATTATCTTCTGCAGTTTTTGCCGCATTTTTTATCAAAAGCCGGATTGCATGCATAAAAATTTTTGGAATTTAAATTGTCCTGTGTTATGCGTAAGCCTTCGCCGAAACGCTGGAAATGAACAATTTCTCTTTCTCTGAGGAATTTTATCGGATCCCTTACATCAGGATCATCTGCCAGACGAAGAATGTTGTCATAAGTGGAACGGGCTTTTTGCTCTGCTGCCATATCTTCCATCAGGTCAGTAATGGGATCTCCTTTGACCTGAAAATATGTTGCTGTAAATGGCATGCCGGATGCCGCAACAGGATATATTCCAGTTGTGTGGTCTACAAAATAAGCGTCAAATCCGCTTTCCTTAATCTGGTCAGGAGTGAGATTTCGTGTCAGCTGATATAATATAGCAGAAATCATTTCCATATGTGCCAGTTCTTCCGTACCGATATCAGTTAACAATCCCTTTACCTCTCCATATGGCATAGAGTACCGTTGATTCAGGTAACGCATTGACGCTGCCAGTTCACCGTCCGGACCGCCCAGCTGGCTTATTATAAATTTTGCAAGTTTAGGATCAGGATTTTTAATATTGACCGGATACTGTAATTTTTTTTCATATTGCCACATTAATTAGCACTCCTTTCCCATGGCCACGGCTCATGAACCCAGGTCCATTTGTTACGGCTTAAAACCTGTTCGGCGGTAAGCGGACCATAAAGTTTGTTATATTCTTCAACAGCAGCTTTTTTCAGTGCTAAATATTTGTTGTAATAATCAAGTCCGTCCTGACATTCAGGATGTGTGTCAAGATAAAGAATGATTTCATCAAGTGCAAAACCATACATCTGAATTATCTGGAGCAGTTTATCCTTCTGGTTCATAACAACCCTCCTCCGGAGCGAAAGGCAAATCTAATTCCGGAAAAATAGTACCTCTTTCAAAGGCTTTTTCCTCACTGTAAGGCTGTTCCCATTGCTGAAATGGTACATATGCCATTGCCAGCGGAGTATGTTCCGGAAATCGGTTTTTTTTATTCATGCCGCTTTCAGGCGGACGCATAACAGGCTTAGTCACATCCGGAGCAACACGGATATTTTCAAACATACTGAAATCCAATTGAATACCCTCCCATGGTATATTTGCACGGTCTGACCGTACACTATATTTTATGTTTAATTAAGTGATTGTGTTAACTTGACAAAGTTTTGGAATAATGCTAATATTATTAAAATAAATCTCGTAGTAGTTAAGGTTGAATAAAATGAAAAAGAAATTTCTTATAATAATTTCTGCAATGCTTTTTCTTCTGACCGGCTGCATGGACGTACTAATTGAAGAGAAAGACCGGAATAATATTATTGACGTTTTGTCTGATGAGGGGATTATCCCTGACAGCTGGGAATTTATTGATTATCAAAAAGAGTGTGACTGGATGCTTCCTACCGGCGATGCCACCGGATATGACTATATCTACAAAGATGAAGATGATAAATATTATACTGTATATATGACCGACTTGTCATATGAAAAAGATACTTATTATGGCGACAGTGAGATTTTTATACAGGGCGGCGAAACCTATTATCTCATAAGGATTTCAGAATGTGACGTGACGATGACAACCGAAACTTTTTCAAGCGGGAATACCTACACATCATACGCAATAAATACGGTCAATTATGATTATGAAAAATATATTCTTCATTACGATAAATTAATTAATGTGTTCAGAACAGATAATCTGATTATTGAACCTGTTATATATTATGATGAAGAAGTAATCCAAACGGAAGAAACAACTTGATAAACAGGAAAGGATAAATTAAATGTATATTGCAGATGAAAAAAGATACGACAGAATGTATTACAGACATGTCGGAAAATGGGGATTAAAGCTGCCTCCGGTTTCTCTGGGAATGTGGCAGAATTTCAGTTTTACTGATAGCTTTGAAAATATGGAAAATATGTGCCATACGGCATTTGACAACGGCATAATTCATTTTGACCTTGCAAATAATTACGGGGATCCGTATAACGGAGCAGCCGAAGAAAACTTTGGTAAAATTTTAAGCAGAGGACTTGGAAAATACCGTGATGAGCTTTGCATATCCACCAAAGCAGGATATGACATGTGGCCCGGACCTTATGGCTCAAAGAATGGTTCCAGAAAATATTTAACGGCTTCTCTTGACCAGTCACTGAAACGCATGAAGCTTGATTATGTTGATATTTTCTATCATCATATTTATGATCCGGAAACTCCCCTTGAAGAAGTTGCACTTGCACTTGATAATGCGGTTAAGCAGGGAAAGGCACTTTATGTGGGCGTGTCAAACTATAATGCTCAGCAGACTAAAGAAATCAAGAAGATTTTTGATGAGCTTAAAACACCGTTTATTATCAATCAGCCGTCTTATTCCATGCTTAACAGATGGATTGAAGAGGACGGTTTAAAGGATTTTGCCTGTGAAAACGGGTTGGGACTTGCTGTATTTTCACCACTTGCACAGGGAATGCTGACTGATAAATATATCGGTACTGAACCGGGAGCATCAAAGCGTCCATGGATGAAAAATCAGCCGGATGAACAAACTGTGGAAAAACTCAAAAAGCTGAATGACATAGCGGCTGAAAGAGGGCAGAAACTTTCCCAGATGGCTCTTTCATGGGTACTCAGGGACGGTAAAGTTACAACAGTACTGATAGGTGCAAGCCGTCCGGAACAAATTGTTGAAAATGCTCAGGCAGTTTTTAAGACAGATTTTTCTGATGAAGAGATTAAGAAAATAGATGAAATAATCAGATAAGGCATATAAAAAAGGAGAAGCGTTATGGCAATGACAATTGTGTATGAGGTTGGTAAAAATCTTTATGTAAATATTACAAATAAATGTCCGTGCAGCTGTACATTCTGCATAAGAAAAAATGGAGACGGTGCTTACGGATCTGACAGTCTGTGGCTGGAACATGAACCATCTGTTCAGGAAGTGACAGATGCACTTGAAAAGCATGATTATAAAAAATATGATGAAATAGTTTTCTGTGGATATGGCGAGCCTACACAGCGTCTTGATACGCTTCTGAAAACGGCAGAGTTTATAAAGAAAAACAACGGACCATCTGTAAGAATCAATACAAATGGTCTTTCTGATCTTATTCATAACGAACCTACTGCCCAAAAGCTCCAGGGAGTTGTTGATATAGTTTCAATCAGTTTAAACGCCGGAACAAAAGAAGAATATCTTAAGGTTACCCGTCCGTCATTCGGCGAATGTTCCTATGAAGCAATGAAAAAATTTGCATCCGACTGTAAAAAGTACGTGCCGAAAGTAATATTTACAGTTGTAGACGTTATAGGAGAAAAGGAAATTGAGGCTGCCCGTCAGACTGCCGATGAGCTTGGAATTCCTCTGAGAGTAAGAAAATACGAAAGCTGAAAAAATCCCTGTATTCCTTTTGAATACAGGGATGAATTTTTAAAATTTTTCAATCCAGAATTTCTGGAATCCGCCTTCGTCATAAACATAGTAGTGAATGATTTTGTTTCCGTCTTTGTTGTATACAAGTTCAGTGCAGCCTTCTTCTTCCTGTTTGGTTTCAGAAGGTTCACCAAGTAAAGCCTTTATATCGTTCTGAGGAGTATTCCACTGAACGTTTCCCGGAACTGAGAATGCCGGATAATTATTTTTGTCCTTTATATCAACTCTTACTGACCATATCTGACAATCCGCCAAAGCTACGTCTGAATCACCTGTATTTGTAAATCCTACAGCCAGAACACCGTCATCACAGCTTTCGTGGGCGAGGTAAACATCACAGGAAAGCCTCAGTCCCGGAGTAACTGTTAAATCGTTTAAGCCGTATAATGCAGGATCAAATGACCAACCTGAATCAGTGAGTACTGATAAGTTGAATTCCGGTGTGTAACTTTCCGTACCGATTCCGAATGTGAGAGTTGTCCAGTCAGAAAAAGCTTCTGAGGACTGTGCAGTATTTTCGCTGCTCTGGGATTCTGATGACTGCGAATTGTTGTTAATATATTTATCTTTATTTACACTGCTGCATCCTGCAAGTGAGGATACAAGAACAGCGGCAGAAAGAATGCCTGTTAAAACTTTTTTCATATTTTTCTCCTTACAATACTTATCCAAAAAACAACAAGATTATTTTATCATAATAATAAAATTTAGTCAATAGCATTATTTACATAATTTTTTGATTTGCACCTTATAAAAACAAAAAAAGTTGACAAAATTTACAAAATATGATAAAATTATTGATAACAATTATAAATGTTTTAAATTTATTGAGTAAATATATTGTTTTTCTACAGAAAAATAAGAACCTGTCTTTACAGGCTCTGATATTCAGGGGGAATCATATGGCATCAAATTCTAAAACTGTTGGGAAATCATCAATGGGGCTTACAAAGGCAATTAAAGTTTTTTCAATGCTTACTATTTCTGTTGTGCTGATTTTAATGGCGGTTATCAGCTATGCTGCGGTGTACGATATTGTAAAAGACGAGGCGGTAAACGAGTCCGGACAATCGCTTTCCGTTTATGGTGAACAGGTTAACGCATGGCTTGACAAACAGGCAGCTTTTACCGCTGAACAGGCAAATGCCGCCGGTGTTCTGGGAGAAAAAACTCAGGGACATGACAATAATGATTATTTTATAGACAGTGTGATGGAGTTAAATGATGATCTGCTTGACTGTTATACTGCTTATTCTGATAAATCATTATTTATGGCAGTAACAGACACTTCCACACTGCCGGAAGATTTTGATCCGACATCACGAAGCTGGTATCAGAATGCGGTCAAATCAGGCAGCACCGTATTTACATCACCATATATTGATACGGCGACAGGTTCAATGATTATCACGGTTAGTGCACCAATAAAGGAAAACGGAACTGTTGCGGGTGTTTTTGCAATTGATATTACACTTGACTCAGTCATGAATATAGTAAATGAGATGAAAATTACAGATAACGGTGCGCCTGTCCTTATTGACAGTGACGGAAATTTTGTCATTCATCCGTCTGAAGACTATGCTCCGCATACTGATGAATCCGGAAATGCTGTAATAATGTCTGCAAATGATGCAGATGGTGATTATGGAAAAGTTCTGTCACTTGTCAGTGATGACACAGTATATATGGAACTTAATAAGGACTATGACGGCACTGAAAAATACTTTGACTTTGAACGTCTTGATGCTGCTGACTGGGTGATCGGCTGTATAATTCCCAAAGGAGATATTGTTGGTTCACTCAGTAAACTCAAGCTTGTTTACATTCTTGTAATTGTTATTTTTGTTGTAATCGGAAATGGCATAATGATAGCTGTTACAAATTATCATCTCAGACCGCTTAAGAAAATCACAGCCGCAGCAGAGGAGATTGCCGGCGGAAATCTTAAGGCTGAATTCAATTATAATGCTTCTGATGAGATAGGTAAGCTATGTGACAGTTTTAGACACTGTACGGAATTTACAAGACATTACATAGCTGATATTTCTCAGAAACTCGATTGCCTTGCACAAGGAGATTTTACCATTGAAGTTACAGAGGATTATATAGGAGATTATGCAGAAATCAAGGAATCTCTTACACATATAATCTCATCTATGAGAAGTACCCTTAATAATATTGAAACAGCGTCGCAGCAGGTATCACTGGGTGCGGAAAATATTGCACAGTCTGCAACAGAGCTTGCAGCCGGAGTTAATAATCAGACGGAGTCTATACAGAATCTTAATGAAAATATCCGTTCAGTTATTGATAAGGTGAAATCAAGTGACACAAATGCGACAAATGCCAGCAGGCTTGCAAACAGTGCCAAGGGAAAAATTGAAAACAGCAATGAGGAAATGAACAAACTTCTTGCGGCAATGAAGGAAATATCTGAAATGTCAGCAAAAACTGCAAGTATTGTTAAAACTATTGATGATATTGCTTTTCAGACTAATATTCTGGCACTTAATGCTTCTGTGGAAGCTGCCCGTGCAGGTACGGCAGGAAAGGGATTTACAGTGGTTGCCGGAGAAGTCAGAAATCTTGCCGGAAAATCTGCTGAAGCAGCAAGGCAGTCTTCATCATTGATACAGCAGACGGTAGATGCTATTTCAGCCGGTGCGGCACTTGCAAATTCTACTGCTGAATATCTTTCAGAAGCAGTTAATGATACTGTTCTTGTTGATGAAAATATCAATAAAATTTCTGCATCTGCAAAAGAACAAAGCAAATATATGGACAATATTTTTGAAAGCTTAAATTCAATTTCTGAAATTGTCAGTGAAAACTCCGGAACAGCTCAGTCAAGTGCTGCTTCAAGCGAGGAACTCAGCGGTCAGGCAACAATGCTTACTGATCTTATTTCTGAATTCAAACTCTGAAAATAAAAGGGAACGTGTCAGGCGTTCCCTTAACTTATATTTTGATATTTAGCAGTCCGGCTGCGTTTCTGAAAAAGATTTTTTCTTTGTCTTCCGCTGGAATATCCAGATTTTCTATCATTTTTATTTCATTTACCGGATTATCCCATGGACAGTCACTGGCAAGAAGAATTCTGTCTGCACCATGCTTTTTAATTATTCTTGAGAGTATGGATGTTCCTATTTCTCCGGCAATAAAACTTATATCAAAAAAGAGTCTGCCGTCCTTTCCGGCAAGATAACGCTCTGTCTGTTCCCATCTGTACATGCCTCCCAGATGAGCAAGAATCATAGTAAGGTCCGGAAAATCCTTGTGTATTGCGGCATAATCAGCAGGTGTACTGTGCAGATCATCAGGTGACAGTGGGTCATATCCGGCGTGGAATACGACCATTAATCCCAGATCTGAGCATTTTTGCAGTATGGGGTAAATTTTTTTATCACTTGTATAAAAATTCTGATAGTCCGGATGAAGCTTTATTCCGTATAGCCCCATCTCCTTTATACGTTCAATTTCCTTTTCTGCGTCGGGAGCATCCGGATGAACGCTGCCAAACGGATAAATACGGTCTGACATTACTTCCTTTGCCCAGTTGTTTACAACTGTCTGCTGAGACGGTTTGGTGGCAATGGGAAGCAGTACTGACTTATCAATGCCGTTTTTATCCATAAGTTCAAGCATCCCTTTTACAGTGCCGTCGGTATGCGGCTTTATGCCCGATGTGCCTTCAAGACTGCTCATTGCTTTTTTCACAATTTTATCAGAAAAAGCATGAGTATGAAAATCTATAAACATTATTTTTCACCCTTTAATAAAAGCTATTTATTTAATAGTATATCTTTGTGTACAATTTGTCAATTGTAATTTTAAAAAAACACTTGCTTTTTTTTAAAAATATGATAGAATATAAGTAAGAGTAATTTTTGCTCTATTAACTGTTCGGAGGTGTTAATAATGGCATACAAAATTTCAGATGAATGCATCAGCTGTGGTGCTTGTGCTGGCGAATGTCCAGTTGGAGCTATCTCAGAGGGAGACGACAAGTACGTTATCGATTCTGAAAAGTGTATCGACTGCGGCGCTTGTGCTGGTACATGTCCTGTTTCAGCTCCTGCGGCTGAATAATTTTACTTCATAAAAGAACACCTTTTATTTTTTGAAAAGGTGTTCTTTTTGTTTGAAACAGTAAATGCATATACAATATATGCTGGATCTTAATATTATTTGAATAACATCAGATTGAAATGTTTATGATTATCTGTATTTGGGAGGTATAAAAATGAAAAAATTAGTTGCAGTACTGGGAAGTACAAGATCTGGTTCAGTTTCAGAGGCTGCTGCGGAGCAGTTTATAAAAGGTGCTGAGGACGCAGGTTATGAAGCAGTGATTTTTAAAGTAAATGAAATGAATATCAAAGGCTGTATGGGCTGCGGCAGCTGCCGTAAAAACGGTACGGACTGTATTATACAGGACGATATGCAGAAATATTACAAGGAACTGCATGAATGTTCCGCATTGCTTGTGACCTCGCCGAATTACTATGCAAATATTGCCGGACCTATGATAACATTTATGAACAGGCATTACTGTATGAATAATCCTGACAAAACCTCAAGGCTTCAGCCGGGTATAAAGC
Source organism: Porcipelethomonas sp. (assembly GCF_051893655.1). Lineage (NCBI taxonomy): Bacteria > Bacillati > Bacillota > Clostridia > Eubacteriales > Oscillospiraceae > Porcipelethomonas > Porcipelethomonas sp. The sequence continues at coordinate 10,594 of NZ_JBJFHN010000053.1, forward strand.
TTGCCGGAATTTTTGCACAGGGTGCGCCGGAGAATTACCCGGATTATCCGGAAAAATATGACTGGTATCTGAGTACATTTACCGGCAAGGGCATGGAGCTTGTGGGAAAACAGATAATAGGCGGCGACAGCAGCAGGGAAGATGCCATGAAAAAGGCATATGAAATGGGCAGAAGCCTGTAATGCTTGATCCGAATATAAGAGAAGCACTGTTTTGGTATCTGGATAATAATTATGGTAAGCACCGTACCTTTGAGGAAGTTCCTATCCATACATCACGAGCTGATATTTATGCTGTGACCGATTATGGACTTATCGGATTTGAAATAAAAAGCGATAATGATACATACAGCCGTCTGGCGTCACAGGTGAAGAATTATGACGTCTATTTTGACTTCAATTATGTTGTTGTCGGGAAAACTCACCGCAAAGGCGTAGAAAAACATATTCCCGATTACTGGGGAATATTCTGCGTTTATGAATCGGATGGCGGAGTATCAGTTGAGCTTGTAAGACCTCACGGGAAAAATCCGAAGGTAAAACTTAAAAAGCAGATGGAGCTTTTGTGGAAAAGGGAGCTGTCGCATATTCTGGCTGTAAATTTTATGCCCGGATACCCTCAGAAGAGTAAGGATTTTATCAGGAAAAAGCTTTTGGAGAGAGTTCCTGAGGAATTTCTTAAAAAGCAAATGTATGAGGAGCTTTTTGAGAGAGATTATACATTGTTGTAAAATTTATAAGGGAACGCCCTTTCTTACAATGGCGTTCCTTCAACTTTTACAGTAAAAAAGAGCTTTTTCAATTTTACCTGAAAAAGCTCCTTTTTTATTATTTTTTATGATAGCTTCTGAAATCAAAATGAATAATCTCAGTTATAAAGCTGAGCATTTCTGATGCGGAATGAATAAGCTCCATTACCGTATCAGTATCAATGTCAAAGGGCATATCAGCCGGATACCTTGTTTCTATGTAGTAATGATTAAGCAGTGTGCTTTTTTCCAGCCATTTTGAAAAATGATTGTCAATCTGCATAGCCTGCTTGCACAGCCATGTCAGGTTGTGTCCGTCATAAAGCTTGTGCTTTTTAAAAAGAAGATACCCCTTAAGCCCCTTTTCTATGCACTGCTGACAATGGAATGCCGCACCGTTATAGCAGCGTTCATCTCCCAGCAGTGTTTTTGCGGCAAGCAAATCAAGATTGGCATAATAAAGCCAGTCAAAATATCTTCGGCTGTCATTGTCACGATATCCTCTACCCATACAGCACCGTCCCGGAATTATTTATTTTCCACGCAAATGTTCCTATTTCATTTTTCAGACTGTCAAATTCCTCTTCACGATAAATAACAATATCAAAAGGAAGTTCACAGTCAATATTAAGATACAGTCTGCATTCAAGCTCGGAGCTGTTTTTGACCTGATCATCCACAATCAGTGCAAGCTTGAAGCTTGTAAGCTCTCCGTCTGTATTGATTTTATTGCTTATCAGATATATGCGTATCAATTCATCACAATGATCCGCAATACTTTTTACAAGCTTTTGAATATGCGGGTTGTTTTTCATATTTTTCTCCGTTTCTGTAATGATTATCAGTTTATAATATAAATTCCGTCTTCACAGTCGAATATATATATTATTTTATCTGTATAACTATATTCGTTGCTTTCGCCGTCAGGACTTGCTGTAAGATCAAGCAGGGCAAATTTTACATCCGTTAAAGTTTCCTCAAATGACTTTTCAGCACCGTTTTCCTCATAAATTCCATTGAGCATGGTGATAATATCATCAATATTTGTGTCGGCATTTCTTCCGCCGCAGTTTGTAGCCTCAATCGATATAAATTTATAGCTTTCGCCTAAAGCAGCAACAGTATCTTCAGAAACTTCATTTATAAAATCTGAAACCTCCTGTCCGCTGTTTTCCTTTAAATAATCAATATAATATTTTGGCTGAGTAGATTCAAAAAGTTCAGTATCCTTTGTCTGTACAGAATAATAATAATCTGCAAGCTTGTTCATTTCTTCATCAGTAAAAAAGCGCCTGTCAAACAGCATGTCAATGTCATGACTGGAAGTCTGACGCATTGTAGAACCGTATGGCATATCTTCTTCTTTCATATTGCTGATATCTTCTTCCTCACTGCATCCGCAGAATAATACGGCAGAAAAAACCATTGCAATCATCAGGGATAAAAATTTTTTCATATCAATCTCCATTCTGCCGGAAATCAGTCCGACTTAAAACTATTATAACAATAGCACAAAATAAGCTTTCTGTCAATCAAAGAAATTATAATTTATAAAAATTGTTGAAAAAATATCAGAAATATAGTATAATTTACTTGTAGATTTTTTTGCCTTTCGGCAAATAATAATTCAGGAGGAAACATGCCCAGATTTTTTCTTGAACACATTGACACGGAAAATCCGTCAATAACCGGGGAAGATGCCCGCCATATCGGACGTTCTCTGAGAATGAGACCCGGTGAAAAGCTGACAGTCTGTGCCTGTGGTGTGGATTATGAATGTGACATAAAATCAATTACGGAAGATACTGTTTATCTGAATATACAAAACAGCAGACTTTGCTCTGCTGAACCATCAATAAAGCTTACTCTGTTTCAGGCTGTGCCTAAACAGGACAAGCTGGAGCATATTATCCAGAAGGCTGTTGAGCTGGGAGCGTCTGAAATAGTTCCTGTGCTTACAAGACGCTGCGTTTCAAGACCGGATAAAAAGGACTTTGAAAAAAAGCGTACAAGGCTTAATAAGATAGCTCTGGAGGCTGCAAAGCAGTCGGGGAGAGGAATTATCCCGGATGTAACTTCCATTGTTTCATTCAGCGAAGCTGTTGAACAGATGAAAGCGTTTGACTGTCCGGTAATGCTTTACGAAGAGGGCGGAATAAGATTTTCTGAACTTAAAACAGAAAATAAAAAAACTGTTGCTCTTTTTGTGGGAAGTGAAGGCGGATTTGATGAAGAAGAGGCGGAAGCTGCAAGAGCCGCAGGTATTCAGACGGTCTGGCTGGGAGAACGAATTTTAAGATGTGAAACCGCACCTTTGACTGCAATTTCAATTTTGATGTATATAACAAAAAATTTATAAAATTGTTGAAATTATCTGCAAAATATGATATAATTAATGAAAGGCAGTTATTTCATTACATTTGCGGACTTCCTATGAGAAAATTAACGGAAAAAAGCTGTGCAAAGACATGTAATAACTGCTCTGGGAATCCTTGTGGATATAAATGGTAAAATAAAGCCGGAACGGACCGCAGGCCGGGCGTTTCCCTGCGGAGAAAAGAGGACTACAATGAAAAAAGGATTAATTATCGGACTTATTGCCGGAGCAGCAGCGGCTGTAGCTGCAACTGTATTTGTAAAAAAGAAAAAAGAATATGATTACTGTGATGACAGTGATCTTGCATGTGATGACTGCTGCGGTGACTGCTGCGACTGTGATGACGATGATGACGATTCTGTTAACGAAATTCCTGCTGACAAAACAGAAGAAAGCGTTATTATCACTGACGCATGCGCATGCGGTGCTTCTGAAGAGGAAGTTCTTGATAAGGTTGAAGACACTGTTGAATCTGACGAGGTTTAATACCGTTTTTACCGATACCATAATCAGCTCTTGTCCGCATAGAAAGGACGTTTTCGGACGTCTGTGCGGACAGGTTTCTGATGCGTCGGCAATTTTTTATAAAAAATCTTAAAAACCCCTTTACAAATCAGAAAAAATGTGATATAATAATTTGGCAATCGAGGTGTGGCTCAGTTTGGTAGAGCGCTGCGTTCGGGACGCAGAGGCCGTGGGTTCAAGTCCCGTCACCTCGACCACCCCCTTAAATTGTAATAAAAATTTTTTCTTTACTATTCTGTGATATCATTTTATTCTGGTGTCACAGTTTTTTTCTTAACTGGCAAAGCAAATGTGATTGGAGAAAAACAATGTTAAAAAAAATTACGGCAGTTTCATTAAGTGTGATTATGGCTTTTTCCCTTACCGCATGCGGCAGCAAAGAGGCGGAAAAAAGCGGGGATTATCTTACGGGAAATAAATGGGAAAGTACAAGCGGGATGCTTCTGGAACTTAACAAAGACGGGGATTTTAAATTTTTCAGGGACAAAGCTGACAGAAATGACAACTATTATACCGGAACATTTACTGTGAAATGCGGTCAGGTGGCAATTGATTATCTTGAAGAAAATCATGAGCTTCCAGAAGAAAATCAGCGTAATGCAATGGCTCAGTTCAGCGTTGATGAGGATTATTACTATGTTCTGATCCTCAATAATCAGGAGTGCATTGAGGGCGGTACAAATACTCTGGAAGAGGAAAATCCGGTAACATATTATGGATATTATATGCCGGATTATGAATATTTAAATCTTTACAATTTAAAAACCATGGGACAATACGAATTTTATAAAAAATAATTTAAGGGAGCTTTTAATGGCTCCCTTCAGTTTATCGAAAAAGTCTTTTTGAAATGATATTTAATTAAAAAAGTTTTGGTCAAGCTTTTTCAAAAGCTTGTGGGGTGCATGGGGCAACTCTAACCGAGCCCGTCCCTTTTGTCAGCAAAGCTGACATTTCCCTACCCTGTGATGAATCACCCCTGCTCGCCGTCCGCAGACGGCGAAATTTCTTTCCTTAGAAGCACTCCGCAAGGGGTGAATTTTCAGGCTTTCAGCGTACCCGCCAACCGCACCCTCAAGTGCAAAAAGAAGCCGGATAAAAACATCCGA
>NZ_JBJFHN010000054.1:0-3312 GCF_051893655.1 Porcipelethomonas sp.
AGTCACACAAAACAGGAAAGTTTTGAAAATGCAGAAAGTGAAATTATCAATACAGTTCATACCACACGCACAGTCAGAAAGAAAAAAAATGGCTGGCTGGCTGCTGTAATACTTCTTATTCTTATTTTTGCAGCAGTATGTGTACTTACAATATACTGCATGGCTTCTGATATCGGAAGCAGCAGTCTTAATGACTACGGCAGACTTCCGGAAAACCATGTAACTTTAAAAACTGCTGACAAACCTGAAATTGCAGACGTTCAGACAGATGAGAACGGTAAATATACAATTGAAGGTCTGGTTTCAGTTGTCAGACCTCAGATCGTTGAAATTTACACGTATGCCTCAAAAGATACTGACATCGTTTCATGCAGCGGTTCAGGAATCATAATTACCTCTGACGGATATATTGTAACAAATACTCACGTTCTTGACGGAATGGAAAAATATACTGTTAACACATATGACGGCAAATCTTATCCGGCAGAAATTATAGGCAGAGATGCCAAAACGGATATTGCAGTCATTAAAATTGATGCTCATGATCTCTCTCCGGCAGTGCTGGGAAATTCAGATCAGGTGGTTCAGGGGGAAGCAGTCGTGGCTATAGGCAATCCGGCAGGACTTACAGGCTCTATAACTGACGGTATTGTGTCAGGTCTTGACAGAAAAATACGTACAGACGCTACAAGCTTTGAAATGAACTGCATTCAGACAAACGCAGCCATAAGTCCGGGAAATTCCGGAGGTGCACTGGTTAACATGTACGGTCAGGTCATTGGCATAACTTCATCAAAGTATGTTACTGCAAATTCTGAAGGATTAGGCTTTGCTATTACTATAAATGACGCAAAACCCATAATTGAAGAACTTATCTCTCAGGGGTATGTCAGCGGAAGAGTACGAGTGGGAATTACATTCTATTCCACAAGCGGCGATTATGCAAATATTCAGTTTAAGAGTGAATTCGGATTTGACATTCCAAAGGAACTCGAAGGTGCTCTCTGGATCGAAGAAATCAGTGACGACTGCGACATTTCAAATACTGAGCTTAAACCTAAGGATTTTATCGTTTCAATAGAGGGTAAAAAAATTTCTGATTACAGTCAGCTGAGTGAAGCTATAAAAGGCAAAAAAGGCGGAGATAAGATACATGCCACCTGTGCCAGAGTTGACAAGGACAAAAATATTGAATATTTTGATATAGAATTCAAGCTGATGACCGATACATCAGGAGATTTTTAAAATAAGTTTCGCCTTCCCGGAAGGGATTAAGGCGAAACTTTTAATTTATGCATAATACTATTGAATTTTTATTATTTATATGATATTATTTTATTGTATAATTTTCGGGTTTCGGAGGTTTTTGTGGAAGAATTTAAATTTGAAAAATTATCAGACAGTATAAGCGTCTGTGTAAGCCGTGAACACGGATTCGGAACGGACGCATTTTTGCTTGCACACTTTTCCGGATACAAACAAAAAGATATCGTCTGCGATCTGGGAACAGGATGTGGTATCATACCGCTTATAATGCAGAGAAGCCGTCCGCCAAAACATACCTATGCCGTTGATATACAGCCCCTTGCTGTAAAACAGCTTGAAATCAGTCTTGAAAAAAACGGAATTGACAGCATCACTCCTGTCTGTGCTGATCTTAAAGAGCTATGGCAGGAAGCACCTTTAAGCGGAATAAGTCTTGTAACCTGCAATCCTCCTTACAAGGCAGCAAATGCCGGTATTGAAAGCACTCTTGACGCTCATAAAATTGCCCGGCATGAAATTTTGTGCAGTATTGACGATGTATGCAAAGCAGCCTCCAGACTGCTGAAATTCGGCGGCAGATTATGCCTGTGCAACCGTCCGGAAAGACTTGCCGATGTTATAACTGCTATGAAAAACAATGGAATTGAACCTAAAAAACTCCGGTTTGTAAGCAAAAATCCACAGACTGCTCCGTGGCTTTTTCTTATAGAAGGAAAAAAAGGTTCCAAGCCCTTTATGAAGGTGTTGCCGCAGCTTTATGTGTGGAACGGAAGCGGTTATTCACAGGAACTTGAACAAATATACAGTATGGGACTTGAAAACAAGGAGGGGATTTAATGGGAACTTTATATGTTGTAGGTACACCTATAGGAAATATGGAGGACGTTACTTTCAGACAGCTTAAAGTACTGGAATCCGTTGACTTTATTGCCGCTGAGGATACAAGAGTAACCTTAAAACTGCTTAACAGATATGAAATTAAAAAAACTCTTGTAAGCTATCACGGACACAGTACCCCGGAATGTGCCCGGAATATTGCAGATCGTATCCAGAATGGTGAAAACGCTGCCATTGTTACGGATGCCGGAATGCCCTGTATTTCAGATCCGGGAGAAGTACTTGTAAAATTATGTGCAGAACGTGGAATTGACGTTAAGGTAGTTCCCGGACCAAGTGCCGTTATATCTGCAATTGCGGTGTCAGGACTTATGACCTCACGGTTTTCCTTTGAGGGATTTTTATCAGTCAATAAAAAGCAAAGATATGAACATCTGGAAAGCGTAAAAAACGATACAGGAACTCTTGTTTTTTACGAAGCTCCTCATAAGCTTTTAAATACCCTTAATGACTTTTATAAATATTTCGGGGACAGAAAAATTTCTCTCTGCCGTGAGCTTACCAAAATTCATGAAGAAGTACTGCGAATGACAATTTCTGAAGCTATAGACTATTACAATGACAAGCCACCAAAGGGTGAATATGTACTTGTTATAGAAGGTGCGCCGGAACCTGATCACTCTGAAATAACAATTGAACAGGCTGAAAATATGGTCCGCAGTCTGATAGATGAAGGAATCAAACCCTCGGAGGCATGTAAAAAAATAGCCAAAGAAACTGATTTTACCAAAAGTCAGCTTTATTCCAGGATAGTAAATAATTAATATATTACAGGAGGCACAAAATGAGAATACCAAGAGCTGCATGTATCAATGATTTATCCGGTTTTGGAAGATGCTCGCTGACAACAGCGATCTCCATAATATCATCTGCCGGAGTACAGGCATGTCCTGTTCCGACTGCTGTGTTATCAAAGCATACCGGATTTAAATCCTTTTATTTTTCAGATCTTACTGACAGCATGGAACCTTATATAAACGATTTGAGCGATATAGAATTTGACGGAATTTACAGTGGGTTTCTGGGTTCTGAACGTCAGATAAAAATTACTGCTGATTTTATTTCCGAAAGAAAAAAATTTGAAAATCCACCGTGTATAATTATTGATCCTGTTATGGGGCACAACGGTAAGCCTTATCCTACATCAAC
>NZ_JBJFHN010000055.1:0-15023 GCF_051893655.1 Porcipelethomonas sp.
CAATGGGCAAGTTCTGCAATTTTATCAACGATTTCTTTCAGACTTTCATGCAGTCTTGTTTCAGCGTCAGTAATCTCGTTGTTTTTCAGTAACGCTTTTGCATTTGGAATAAACTGCGACTTTCTGGCATATCCGCTGCCCTCGGATTCCACCAGCATTCCATCACCGCTGTTGTAATCTACGAAAAGCAGACAATGGGCAATATCGCTGCTGTCAATGTACATCAGATCACGATTTTCGGCGATATACGGACTGTTACGCATCGGATGAGTTTTCAGTTCTTCAAAACTTTTACCATAAAGCGTTATGACCTTTTCTACAAAAATTTCATGCGTTTTGTAATCAGCTGCTTTATAATTCAGCGGACTGTTAAATTTCAGATTCTTCATTTTATTCCTCCGTAAATATTTTTTTAGCGATATTTTATATTTCTTCAAACTCACCTCCGTCAGAAAACAAAAAAGACCGCTTTGTTTAGTATCACTATTTCGTGATACCAGACAAAACGGTCTTTAAAACTTTGTATACTTTTTTCTATATGGAAAAAGGCATATCTGAAATTATTTTTCTCAAATATGCCTCTGAATTATGAAATATTAAAAAGTGCAGGGTTCAAATCCTTCTCATTAGGTTCATTCATCTATGGTTTTTACCCTCTAATTTTCAGCATTTGCATAGCAAAAAAGCCCGTAAATACGGGCTTTGCTGACTATTCATCTTTTTTATAGTCACAATATGGCGGAAAGAGAGGGATTCGAACCCTCGATACGCTATTAACGTATACACGAGTTCCAGTCGTGCGCCTTAGACCAGCTCAGCCATCTTTCCACGTATTAAATTGAAAATACCCCAGCATAAAGCTGAGGTATTGAACCTGGTGCGAGTGACGGGACTTGAACCCGTACGCCAATGACACACGCCCCTCAAACGTGCCTGTCTGCCTATTCCAGCACACTCGCATTGAGTACTTTAATATTATATCAAACCTTAAAGGATTTGTCAAGCTTTTTTTTAAAAAAATTCAAAAAAATTTTCAAAAATTGCAAAAACTACGTAAATACGTCAAAATAAGATTACCAGGAATAATATTTATTTGTTTTTATACGCCGCATGATACAATTTATATAAGATCCAGGTGTTTTTAAATTTTACTTTTCTTGATAATCAGAATTTTTATTTTAATGGCGCACTACGACATGACAAAATAAAAAACACACCGCTTACAACAACGTGCAAACGGCGTATTTACGTTATTTAAACTGGTCTGAGTGACCGGACTTGAACCGACGACCTCTACCACCCCAAGGTAGCGCGCTACCACCTGCGCCACACCCAGATAAAAAACATTCTTGAATAGATGTAATTATATCATAATGATTTTCATTTGTCAAGCTGTTTTTATAAAAAAGTGTGGACAAAGGCGTTGTATGCCAGAACAATTAAATCCTGTTTTGATCTGGTTCTCTTGTTTTTCAGTTAGGGCAAATTTTCCCCTCTTCTACTGTTGCTTTTCTCATATCTATATTATACATAGTATTCGCTTTTTGTCCACTCCTAAAAGCGGATGCTTAAAATCATTCTCTTTCAAGTCTTGCCGCTTTGAGCATAATAGCACATTCAAGACGTTTTTTTTCAAGCTGGCAAGAGAATTTATGAGCATTGTGAATATCTCCGGCATAAATATAATTATTGGCATTACATCCGCCGCTGCAATAAAATTTCGCCCAGCATTTTTTACATTCCGGCTTTGTATAGACATGAGCCGCCGCAAATTCCGCTTTCATGTCCAAATTAAATGTACCATCGTCCAGATTACCCATTTTATATTCTTCAAGACCTACAAACTGATGACAAGGGTATATATCTCCGTCAGTAGAAATTGCCACATACTCGTTTCCGCTTCCGCAGCCTCTCAGACGCTTTATAGCGCATGGACCCTGATCAAGATCCAGCATAAAATGGAAGAAATTAAACTTCCTGCCATGGCTTTCATTCTCAAGAATTCTGGCTGACAGCCTTTCGTATTCGCTGAATATTGCAGAAAGTTCCTTTTCAGTCAGAGCGTACGGCATTTCCGGCTCACAGACAACCGGTTCAACAGAAATCTGATCGAACCCCTCATCATAAAGGCTGAAAACATCATCGGAAAAGTCAAGGTTATATTTTGTAAATGTTCCTCGAACATAATATTCCTTATCTCCTCTTTTTTCCACAAGCTTTTTGAACTTTGGAAGAATTGTATCATAACAGCCCGTACCGTCAACTCTTTTTCTTACCTTGTCATTAACTTTCTTTCTGCCGTCAATGGAAAGTACTACATTTGACATTTCTTTATTTATAAAGTCGATCTTATCATCATCCAGTAAAACTCCGTTTGTGGTAATTGTAAATCGGAATTTCTTTTTATACTCGGCTTCTTTAGAACGTGCATATTCTACGATCTGCTTTACAACTTCAAAATTCATAAGCGGTTCGCCGCCAAAAAAGTCCAGTTCCAGATTTTCCCTGTCACCGGATTTCTCAAGCAGAAAATCTATTGCTTTCTTTCCTGTTTCAAAGGTCATAAGCTTTCTGCCTTTACCGTAATCTCCGGTTGAGGCAAAGCAGTATTCACATCTTAAATTGCAGTCCTGAGCAATGAGAAGGCACATTGCCTTGACTGGTGAAGCAACTGAATATTTTGCAAATTTTTCATAATCATCTTCTGAAAAAAGTATTTTATCATTGTAAAGCTCAACTATTTCTTCATAGCATGAATTTATATCTTCTGCCGGATAAAACCTTGAAAGCTTGTCCACGACTCTCTGGGGACATTTTTCCTCAAAAGGCGGTTCAACGTTGTCAAGCAGGTCATATGTTATGTCGTCCACAACATGTACTCCGCCGCTGTTTGTATCCAGAACAATGTTGTAGCCGTTTAATTTATATTTATGTATCATTGATTTCACCTCATAAAAATTTAAAAGGGACACTTCATAAATGTCCCTTTTAACAATTACAGACCAGAAATTATCTTTCACACTTCTGATTTGCTACAGTACAGGAAGTTTTGCATGCTGACTGACATGAAGCCTGACACTTACCGCAGCCGCCTTTTCTTGCAGATTCCTTAAGATTAGCCTTATTGATAGTTTTAATGTGTTTCATAAAAACCTCCAAATAATCTTATTTTTCAACGTAATTTTTATTATATCACATATTCATCTTTTTTTCAATAGTTTTATTCAAAAAAATCCTGAATATTTTACGGAGGCGGTCTTTTGATCTTAGTATTTACTCCGCATACTCCCCCGACAGCTCCGGACATGCACAATAAAATCAGGTTTTTTATCATATTAAAAAATGCAAATGACCTCATATAGCAAAGTCCGAAAATCATTGTGATCATCCCAAGACATAGTCCGCAGAGAAACCCTCCTGCAATTCCCTTATGGCGGCGAAGCTTTCCGAATCGAAATCCCGAAGCAAAACCTCCTGCACACAAAACTATATCAGTCATAACACCTATTACATTCTCAGATATATCAATACTGCTTATACAATAAGAACACAGGCAAATTAACGCAATCATTACAAAAACGCCCAGTGACAATGCCGTTATAAGATTATAATGTTTTTTTCTTTTTATGATATAAATTTTACTGTGCTTCATATAAGGCGTTCCTTTCCGGCAGCAGTTTCTTAATTTTTCATAACTGCTTCAAGCTTACTGTATTCGTCCTTTTTATCCTCCTCAAAGGTAGAGCCATAGCTGTAAACTGCTGCTCCGTCTGTTTCCTGAGTAAAAACAAACTCTGCCTGTCTTGCTGGTATTCCCTCATTTTCAATCCACTCATTCTTCCCTGTTCCTGCCCACTTATCCTCGCTTCCTATTTTATATGTACAGATTCCTATAACAAGCTGCACCTTATCACACGTTTTTATGTTTATCCATTCCTTTACTGTTTCCTCAAAGGGCTGACTTTCATTTTCAAAGCCAAAATAAACCTGCGGTACTATATAATCGCAATATCCTTCTTCTCCTGCCCATACTTTAACATCTGCATACTGTGAACTGTAATTGGAATCTATATTCCCCTGCGGACTTATTCCAAAAAGGATTTCTGAATTGTCGTTCTTTACAGTACTGTACATATTTTTTACCATACTATTTATATTGTCTATTCTCCACTGAGAAAGATCATCAGAACCTGAATCTGAAAATGCGTCTGTATCAAAGCTTTCCTCTGCTGTAGGATAAAAATAATCATCTATATGGATACCATCGACCTCATAATTTTCAGTTATTTCTGAAACACCGTCTGATATATATTTCAAAACTTCTTCATAAGCAGGGTTTAAGTACCATCTTCCGTCCACCTCAGAAATATATTTACCTTTTTTGTCTTTATCGTTATACCATTGTTTTATGATATATTTATCATCAAGTGTCTGCAATTCAGAATCTGTCTGACATCTCAAAGGATTAATCCAGGCATGTATTGAAAGTCCTGCATCATGTCCTGTACTTACCATAATTTCCAGAGGATCAAAATCCATATCTGATGAATAATACTCTGCCCTCGGAAAAATTTCCGACTGATAATAAACATCATTATATGGACGTACATGGACATACACCGTATTGATCCCCATATTTTTCATATTATTATAAACTTTCTGTATACTTTCAGTAAATTCCTCTTCTGATTTTCCATAAAGGATATTTTTATAATCCATCATAGTAAGCCACATAGCCTTCTGAATTTCAAAATTTACCGGTTTATAGGATTTACTCTCCGGTTCTGACTGTTCAACAGAATTTTCTATGTCAAGCTGCTCAACAGTCTGTTCATTAAGAGTCATATCAACTTCGGCTTCACTGCTCCTTCCGGACTCCTGTCCGCACGAACAAAGCATAAACGCCAAAAATATACAGAAAATAGCCTTTAATTTCACATTCAGCACGTCCTTGTCCTTTTTTATATTGTTATTCACTGACAGAAAAAAATATGCATAAAAAAATCCTCTGCAACTGATGTCGCAGAGGACATAAAAATTATTCTTTATTTTGGATTCCGTCAATTGTGAAAATAAACTTAACGCTTCCGTCCATATCATTTCCTATTCCGGAGAAGCTGTTATATTCCCTGGAAATCTTATTAAGATCCTTGAATCTGTCAATGAGATCTTTTATGTCACCGTTATACATATCAGCAATTTTATCTATACCATCCTTTTTAAATTCAGCCATACCTTCTTTCAGCTCTTTAGAACCGCTTTCCAGCTGTCCGGCACCGTCTGAAAGCTCTGACACACCGTCTTTCAGTGAAGACATACCGTTCAGGAGTGAGCCGCTGCCGTCATACAATGCAAACGCTCCGCTTTCAAGAGCTGCTACAGAGGCATTAAGTGTATCTGCACCGTCTGCCAGAGCACTGCTTCCGTCTTTAAGCTTTGAAAGACCGTCATTAAGAGCTGCAGCTCCGCTGTAAAGTGCGTCTGCTCCGGACTGTGCTGTTTTTACGCCTTCCTTTAACTGTTCAGCCCCGTTTTGCAGTGCATCATTGGCTTGTGCCAGATTACTTGTTCCGCTGAACAGATCTGATGCGCCCTTATTAACCTTAACTACAGAATTGTAAAGTGTATCAGTACCTGCACTTATCTGCGAACTTCCGTCCCTTAAGCTTGCAAGACCATCATCAACAGCTTTTATACCTTCTGACAATGCGGCTGAACCCTCTTCAAGACTGTCAATTCCTGCACCAAGTGCTGATGCACCGTCAATAAGCTGTGATGTTCCGTCCTTCAGTGCACCTCCGTCTTTCATAGAAGCTGATATCTGCTCCTGTCCGGCAATAGTCTGTTCAAGAACACCTATCATACCTGCTATATTATCATCCTGCGTCTGTTCATAAACTGCCTTTAAGCCTTCCAGAACCTGCTTATTATAGCTTATTGTTTCATCAAGACTTGAACCTGCCTGATCAAGACCTGCTGAGAGATTTCCAAGACCTGATGATAAATTATCAGCACCGTCACTCAGCTGTCCGATACCGCCTGCTGCTTCTTCTATGCCGGATTTCAGCTGTTCTGAGCCGTCCTTTACTGAGGCAATTCCGTCATCAAGCTGCTTTGCAGAATCCGAAAGTGTTTTAGAACCGCTTTCAAGCTGTGAAGTTCCGTCAGAAAGACTTTTTGCACCTGATTCAACCTGTTTTGAACCGTCAAGAACGGCTGAAACACCGTCATTCAGTGCTGATGCACCGTCAAGAATTGGTGAAAATCCCTCTGAAAGCCTTTTTGCACCGTCTGTCAGCTCTGATGCACCATCTTTAGCTGAGCTGATTCCACTGTCCAGTGATGCCGCACCGTCTGCAGCAGCAGCCGTTCCATCAGCAAACTGTTGTGTACCATCTGCCAGCGTTCCGGCTCCTTCCATTAAATCATATGCTCCGCTGTAAAGCTCTGACGCACCATCCTCCAGACTTCCTGTACCGTCAAGGAGTGATTTTATTCCGTCATACAAATCAGAAGACCCATCAGTCAGTTTTTCAGAAGCATCAGTCAGTTCCTTGATTTTTTCGTCAAGATCATCCATTGTTTCCACATCATCAAAATCAACATCTGAGAACAATTCATTTGTTGCAGCTGTTATTGATGAAGACATTGAAAAATCAGTTACATCTGCTGAAAATTCAAAATATTCCGGGATATCAATATCAATATCCTTTTTATCATCAAATCCCAGACTCTCCTTAAGTCCCGGAACAGCCATACCAATTACTATAAATCTTTCGCCGTCTGAAATATATTTTCCGTTTGTAACCTCAATATTGCTGAAATTGCTGCTGTCAAGTATTGATGCAGAAACCATCATAAAAGGTACATACATGTCCTGACTTTTACCGTTATGTTTTACTGTTACCCGCTGATTATTTGTATAATTGTATCTTACAGTAACTCTTCCGCTTTTGCCTGCAAGCTCCTCCGGAGAAATTTCATTTCCGTCAAGATAATATGTCAGATTTACAGATACCGGAAGCTCTTTATCAGTTGTACCCTTATAATAAATATCGGCTCCGTTTGCTGCCCATTCAACATCTTCCCCATTAAGTTTATAAGTCTCATCGCCCTTGACATTTTCTATGCCTGAAAGTGCGGATCTATCCCTGATACTTGAAAGTCCGGCTTCATTGTCCAGCCAGTCGCTGACAATCACATTCTTTTTATTTCCCTGTGCATCAGCAACAATATAAACCGTTTCTTCCTTCTTTACATCAAAGGACTTTTCATCCTCTGACGAAACAGATGATGCTGATGTATTATTTTCAGTTTTTACAGCTGTTACTGCAAATACTCCTGTTGAACCGGCGGATATTAAAATTGCCATGACAGCGGCAAGAACTCTTGTTAATTTTTTCATTAATATTGCCTCCTTTAAGCCTTTTTAGGTCTTATTCCTATTGTTGTTCTGCAAATTAATTTATCAAACAGCATGAACATAGACGGCAGAACCAGAATAACCGTAAACATGCTGACTATTGCACCCCTGGCCATCAGAATACATAGTGAAGAAATCATATCCATTTCTGAGTATAATCCAACGCCCACCGTTGCTGCAAAAAATCCCATTGCACTTACTATAATGGACTTCATTGATGTTGAAAGTGCTATATATACAGACTCTTTTTTTGTCTTTCCTTTTGATCGTTCTTTTTTATATCTTGTAGTCATTAAAATAGCATAGTCTACCGTAGCTCCCAACTGTATCGTACCTATTACAATTGATGCGATAAACGGCAGTACTGAACCGGTATATGCCGGTATACCCATATTTACAAATATTGCAAATTCAATAACTGCAACCAGTATAACCGGAAGTGAAATAGATTTTAAAACTATTGCTATAAGAATGAAAATTACACCTATTGAAACAGTACTAACCATCTTGAAGTCAGTATCCATAATGCTGATAAGGTCTTTTGTAGCAGGTGCTTCGCCGACCAGCATTGCATTTTCATCATATTTCTTTATAATATTGTTAATTTCAGTAATCTGATTATTTACATTATCAGATGCTGTTTTATATTCAGAGCCGATAAGCATCAGCTGCCAGTCACCGCTTTTTAATATTGATGTTACTGATTCAGGAATAATCTCCTGCGGAATTGCCGAACCTATCAGCGTATCCAGTCCCAGAGCAAAGCTTACACCGTCAGTATTGTTTATTTCATTCATCATGGAATTTACATCTTTAGACGACATATCAGCATCAACTAAAAGCATATGAGTTGAATTCATATTGAATTCTTCAGAAAGTTTCGTGTTTGCAATAACACTTTCAGAATCGTCAGGGAGCATAGTATCAAAGTTATAATATACATCATAGTGAGTATAGCCATAAATTGCAGGAGCTAATGCTACAGCAAACAAAATCAGGAAAACCCACCAGCGCTTTACTATAAAAGACGCTACCCTGTCAAGAGATGGTATTATATCTCTGTGTCTTGTTTTCTCGATTACTTTGTCAAATGTAAGAATCAGTGACGGAAGAATTGTAACACATCCGATAACGCCTATTACAACACCCTTAGCCATTACTATTCCAAGATCAATTCCCAGAGTAAAGCTCATAAAGCATAATGCCAGAAATCCGGCAACAGTTGTAAGTGAACTTCCTACAACAGACGAAATAGTATTGGAAATCGCATGCCCCATTGCACGGTTTTTATCTCCGGGGAATCTTTCCTGATTTTCCTGATAACTATGCCATAGGAAAATAGAAAAGTCCATGGTAACACCAAGCTGTAAAACAGCGCTGAGTGCTTTTGTGATAAAGGAAATTTCTCCCAGAAAGAAATTAGTACCCATATTGTAAAGAATCGCCATGCCAATACTTATCATCATAAAAACAGGCATAAGGTATGATTCCATGGTAACTGCAAGTACCAGACTTACCAGTAATACAGCAATTACAACATACATTACCGATTCTTTTTCTGAAAGATTTTTAATATCCAGATTAACAGCTGACATACCGCTTACAAAGCACTGCTTTCCCGCTATTTTTCGTATCTGTTCAATCGCTCCAAGCGTACCGTCTCCGGCAGTTGTATCGTCAAAAAATACAGCCATCAAAGTCGAATCATCTGAATTGAAAAATTCATAAATATCATCCGGAAGAACTTCCTTAGGAATACTGATATCAGCAATTGTATCATACCATACCACATCAGCAACATGGTCAACTGCCTCAATTTTTTCCTTTGTCGCAGCAACCTCCTTATCTGACATCCCCTGAATCATTACCATGGAAAATCCGCCTTTTCCGAAATCATCCATAAGTATGTCCTGCCCTTTCATTGTTTCAATATCTTCAGGCAGATAAGACAAAATATCATAGTTAACTCTTGTTTTTATCATTCCGATTGCGGATGGTATAAGAAGAAGTACTCCTACAATGAGTATAAGTATTCTGTGTTTTGCAATCCATTTCCCGAACTTAACCACAATATCGCTCCTTTCAAATATGACCATTGGTCATTTACTAACATTATTATAATTCTGTTCTGGCGGAAAGTCAATACGAAAAAAGAAAAATAATGACCAATGGTCATTATTTTGTGGCTTTGCACAGCAGAAGTGAAATTCAAATAATGACTATTGGTCATTTTAACCGATTGACTTTTTTTTTGCGATATACTATAATTATTATAAATTGATAAAAAGGACGTTTTTCTATGGGAAAACTTGATACAAATAAGAAAAAGAAACGAGAATCTTTACTAAATACAGCCTTTTTTCTGTTTACTACAAAAGGTGTTATACAGACCTCTATTTCTGAAATTGCTGAAAAAGCCGGTGTTGCCAAGGGAACATTTTATTTATATTTCAAGGATAAGATTGACATAAAAAACAAACTTATTGCATACAAATCCGCTCAGCTTTTTGAAGCGGCTTTTAAAGAGATGAAAAAACATCCCGGATTGATTTTTGAAGACAAAATAATATTTATTGTAGATAATATCATAAACCAGCTTGATAAAGACAAACCGCTTCTTACTTTTATTTCCAAAAATTTAAGCTGGGGAATATTCAAACATGCACTGACCTCATCAGATAATAACGAAAGCATTAATTTTAAAATAATTTATGATATGGTAATGAATGATTCTCCTAAAGTATTAAAGGAACCTGAAATAATGCTGTTTATGATAGTGGAACTTGTAGGCTCTACTATATATTCCTCCATCCTTTACAATGAACCGGTCGAACTGGACATTCTGAAACCGTATTTATATAACAATATTAAAATGATCATCAAACAGCATGAAACAGATATCGACAATATAAAATCTCACTAAAATATCAGTCAAAGATAGCATTGCTGACATTAAAAGGCAGGTACAGATGAATTAGTCTGTACCTGCCTGAATTTTTTATTTATTAAATGTTAAAGTGATTGTAGTACCTTCTCCCAGTACACTGTCAACATCAATTTTGGCATTATGGAACATAGCTCCGTGCTTGACAATTGAAAGCCCCAGTCCTGTTCCGCCTGTTTCTCTGGAGTGACTTTTATCAACACAGTAAAAGCGTTCAAAAACTCTGTCAAGATCTTCAGCGGGGATTCCTATTCCGTTATCAGCAACAATAAACTTGACATTATTATTGTTATTGATTACAGTAGCTTTTACATAACCATTTTCACGATTGTACTTAATTGCATTGTCACAAAGATTGTAAATCATTTCATCCAGTATCTGAGGAATGCCCTGAATAACAGCATGTTCTCCGCCTGACTCGAAATCAACTTTTTTGTCCTCGGCTTTTTTTGCAAGTCTTGAATTTACATCTTTTGTAATCATAAGAAGATCAACCGGTTCTTTTTCCATTGAACTGTCATTCTCATCAAGCCTTGAAAGATTGATAATATCTTCAATAAGATTAATAAGACGCTTGCCCTCATTATATATTTTTTCGGCAAACTTTTTATAATCCTTAGGATCTGCCCAGCCGTCTTTCATAATTTCCGCATATCCTGAAATAGTTGTAAGCGGAGTTTTCAGTTCGTGCGAAACATTTGCTGAAAATTCCCTTCTCATAGCTTCTCTGGAAATTTTTTCAGTCACATCAATCAGAA
Source organism: Porcipelethomonas sp. (assembly GCF_051893655.1). NCBI lineage: Bacteria > Bacillati > Bacillota > Clostridia > Eubacteriales > Oscillospiraceae > Porcipelethomonas > Porcipelethomonas sp. The sequence continues at coordinate 11,126 of NZ_JBJFHN010000055.1, forward strand.
GCAGTACTGCACCAGAAATATTGTTTTTTTCAATTACAGGGTTTGCCATAAGCATAAAGTTTTTGTTTTCGATTATCATATTTGATTCAGAAGCTTTACCGTTTAATGCACCCTCCACAGCATTTATAAATATCCCGCTGTGATTAAGTTCAAGAATATTTTTACCAAGAACATCGCCGGAACAGCCCAGTATTGTCATAGCACTTTTATTGCATGACAAAACCGTATGATCCTTAATTATAATTAAGCCTTCACTCATATTTTCAGTAACTGTATTAAATTCATTTTTCTTATGCTTAAGTTCCTGTATATAGTCATTAATATCCTTGTTTTGCTTTTCAATACGTTCCAGCAGAGGAGTAAGCTCTTCGTATTCAAAATTTCCGGACGGATTATTAAGATCCATTTCATTTATAGGTTTTACTATCCTTTTAGTCTGAAAATGGGAAACAATAAAAGCAGCAACAATAATTACACATATCATAAATATGAGATATGGTAAACTTCTGAAAATATCGCTGTAAAGACTGCTTGTCGTCTCGCTTACTCTAAGAACTGTCCCATCGTCAAGGAGAATCGCATAATAATAGGTATTTTCCTTAAGAGTATTTGAAACTCTTGACCCGGAACCATAACCGCTTTCTATAGCCTCTCTGAATTCCGGACGATCTGAATGATTGTCAAGCTCCTTTCCGCAGTTGTCAAAGAGTACATTTCCATTCCGGTCGATCCACGTTATGCGGCTTGAAGAAACGTCTTTAACGGAGTCGAGATACTCGACTCCGTTAAAATTCATAGCCTCTGCCATATATTCAGCTTCATTTTCAATATTATTTTTTAATTTGTTATAGTTTCTGTTATAAAGAACGAAAGAAATCAGTACGGCTGTAACAATGACCGAAATGGCTGCGATACAGCACATGCTTAATGAAATTTTACGTTTCATTTTCACCTCCGATACGATAACCGATGCCACGGACTGTCTCAATCAGATTTCCGCTTTCTCCGAGCTTTGACCTCAGAGAACGTATATGAACATCAATAGTCCTTGTTTCTCCGGTAAAATCGTATCCCCAGATATTTTCCAGCAGCTGGTTACGTGTAAGTACTACTCCCTGACTTTCGATAAGCATACACAGAAGTTCAAATTCCTTGTATGTCAGGACTACATCTTTTCCGCCTGCTGTAACTTTATGTTTGTCAAGATTTACCACAATATCTCCGGTTTTCAGCTCACGTTCTTCAACCGTATGCTCAGCCGTACGTCTCAGAAGTGCCTTTATTCTTGAAACAAGCTCAAGCATTCCGAAAGGCTTGGTTATATAATCGTCTGCACCGGCATCAAGTCCCAGAACTTTGTCATATTCCGAACCCTTGGCCGTAAGCATGATGATAGGTACCTTCTTTGTATTTGAAGAACGGCGAAGCTTTTGAAGTATGCTTATGCCGTCTTCACCGGGAAGCATTATATCCAGAAGAATCAGTTCAGGAACTGTATTATCAAGTACTTTATAAAGCTCTTCACCGCATGAACAGCTGTCGGCTTCAAATCCAGCCATTTTTAATGTATAGACAACCAGTTCTCTGATACTGCTGTCATCTTCAACGATATAGATCATAAAGCTTCTCCCTTATAGATACCGGTTATTGAGAATTCAACCCATTCAGCAATATTTGCAGCATGGTCACCGATTCTTTCAAAATATTTTGCTATCATCAGCAGGTCAAGACAATATTCACCGGATTCAGGTTTTTCCTGTATATAATTTATCAGTTCTTTTTTAATATCAATAAACAGTCCGTCTATAATATCATCCGACGCAATTACTTTCCCTGCAAGAGTCAAATCACGCTTGATAAATGAATCAATACTGTTTGTAACCATTTTTGAAGCAGCCTTACCCATTTCATCAATATGAGCAAATTTCTTAATAGGATCATTCTGAATAAATTTAATAATTTCAGCAATGTCTTCTGCCTGGTCACCGATTCTTTCCATATCGGAAATCATTTTCATAGCAGCGGAAACAACTCTTAAATCGGATGCAACCGGCTGCTGCTGAAGGATAAGTCTCATACACAGTCCTTCAATATCACGTTCTTTCTGATCAATTTCCGATTCGAGCATGAAAATACTTTTTATAATATCTTCGCTTTTGTCGTTTAACGCCTGAAGTGAACCTGAAATAGCCTCTTCACATAAAGAACCCATTTTTATCAGTTCGATATGCAAATTTTCAAGCTGTTTATCAAAAATATTACGCATTTATCCGAACCTCCCTGTAATATAATCTTCTGTTTTCTTCTGGGATGGCATAGAAAAGAGCTTTTCAGTATCATCATATTCAATAACTTCTCCTAAAAGGAAGAAGGCGGTTTTATCAGAGATACGAACGGCCTGCTGCATATTATGAGTTACTATAATTATAGTATACTCCTTTTTCAGTTCAATTGCAAGGTCTTCTATTTTAGAAGTTGAAATCGGATCCAGAGCTGAAGTAGGTTCATCCATTAAAAGTACCTCAGGCTGAACTGCCAGTGCTCTTGCAATACAAAGTCTTTGCTGCTGACCGCCGGACATACCCAGAGCGCTCTTTTTCAGTCTGTCCTTTACCTCGTCCCAGATAGCAGCACTTCTCAGAGATTTTTCAACGATCTCATCAAGCTTTGATTTGGAGCGTATGCCGTGGGTTCTGGGGCCGTAAGCAATATTATCATATATGCTCATAGGAAACGGATTAGGTTTCTGAAAGACCATTCCCACTCTTTTTCTTAAAATATTTACGTCCATTTTATCATAAATATCTTCTTTGTCAAGCTTTATTTTTCCTGTTATACGGCATCCCTCTACCAGATCGTTCATACGGTTCAATGATTTTAAAAGTGTTGATTTTCCGCATCCTGAAGGACCTATAAACGCTGTTATTTGATGATCAGGAATTGCAAGATTAATATTTTTCAATGCCTTGAACTGTCCGTAATACAGATCAAGATTTTCTACTGTAAACTTATCCATAATTTATCCTTTCGATAATTTTTTGGCAACCAGACCAGAAAGACCGTTAATAAGTGCCACCATAACAAGAAGTACAACCGCAGTTGCATAACACTGATCCACATAAAGTCCTTCGCTTGACAGATTATACATATGAACGGCAAGTGTTCTTCCTGAGTTTTTCCAGAATTTCCATGCAATTTCCGTTCCTGTTCCGGCTGTAAAAATCAAAGCAGCAGTTTCACCTGCAATACGCCCTGTAGCAAGAATAACACCGGAAAGAATACCCGGAATTGCTGACGGAATAACAATTTTGAATACTGTTCTGAGTTTACCGGCACCAAGACCAAAACTTCCCTCTCGGTAAGAATCAGGTACTGATTTCAAAGCTTCTTCAGTTGTTCTCATTACCAGCGGAAGAATCATAATAGAAAGCGTCAGCGCACCAGACAGAATAGTATATCTGAGTTTCAAGGTTGACACGAAAAAAAGATAACCGAAAAGACCGTATACAATTGATGGAATACCCTGAAGAGTTTCGGTAGTCATTCGTATTATGCCAACGATTTTATTGCCTCGTTTTGCATATTCAACAAGGTAAACTGCTGAAAAAATTCCCAGAGGAACTGCTATGAGAAGTGAAATAAATGTCATTATAAATGTATTTATAATAGCAGGAAGCATGGATACGTTTTCTGTGTTATACTTTGGTGAGAAAAGAGAGGGGGTAAGATGAGGAACACCTTTTACAAGTATGTATATTACTATGAAAATAAGTGTGACAGCTGTAATTGCTGCACAAAGCATCACAAGTACCATAAGTACAAATGAAAAGGGAGCATTTTTATATTGTGCCATTTTTTCTTTGAAAGTTTCTTTTTTTACCGGATTCATTATTTGCTC
>NZ_JBJFHN010000056.1:0-14802 GCF_051893655.1 Porcipelethomonas sp.
TATTCCGGCTCTTAAAATACCATTGCTCTGGATTCTTTCAACATAAACCATTGAATCTTTATATTCATCAAATATATCGTCAGACAGGTAATTATTCATTGTTTTATGTATATTGCTTATTTTGTCTGATACATCTTTATCTTCCAGATATATTTCAGGAAGAACCATGTTAAGTGCTGAGTAATTATCACCCACAATACGGGAAGTTTCTTTCCAGTATTCCGGTTCGCTTGTGTATTGGTCGCAGGCGATAACTGCCCATTTTGTTATATCAACTGATGCCTTTGGAACAAGTATATCAGCAGGTTTTAATGCATTATTCATATAGACCTCCATAAATTCAGTATAAATACATTATACACCTTTTTGAATTTTTTTCAACCACTATAGCAGTGATTTTTGAAATAATCAAATAAACTAGTATGATTTTTGTTTATATACACCATAAAAATACAGTTATTTTTGTTAAATATTCCAAAAATAATTTTTTGCAGCAACAATTTGACCGGTTTTAAGCACTAATATTATGAATCGATTCTTAAGGAGGGAATTATGACGGATTTTCAAAATGATGTAAAACTTGCAAGAAAAGGGGATACGGAAGCTTTTTCGAGACTTTATGCTGTGATTTACAAGGAAATGTATCATACGGCTTTATATAATCTTCGCAGTCCTCATGACGCCTATGATGCAGTAAGCGAAACTGTAATAGACGCATTTTCTTCAATCGGCAGACTAAAAAATGAAGATGCCTTTAAAAGCTGGATCATGAAAATACTGTTTTCAAAAATAAAGCAGAAGCAAAAGGAATATTATAAAAACGATTCAGATAATGATGACGACAGTATTAATAATCTCAGAACAGAGGACTTTGATTTTGAATACAGTGAACTTAAAAATGCTCTTGAAAGTCTTGATGATGAATCAAGAGGTATTCTTTCACTGTCAGTTCTCGGAGGATACACAAGTGAAGAAATTGCCGGAATCTACGGCTTAAAGCCATCATCTGTACGTTCAAAGCTTTCGAGAATAAAAAAAGAACTGAGACTTACCCTTACTTTATGAAAGGAGCAGCAAAATGAGAGATAAATATAATGATGAAGAAATAAAAAAAATGCTTCAGTCTGAAAATGTACCTGAAGAGCTTGAACCGGAAAATGTAAAAATTATGCTTGATAAGTTTGCCGGAGAAAAACGCCGCAAAAGGATTATAAAGCACAGGGCATTTAAAATAATTCCAGTTGCCGCTGCATTTGTTCTTACATTCGGAATTGCCAGTTCATTTTATCTTAAAAACCCTGCTAATTTTGATACTGACAAAGAGCCGGAAAATATAGTGGATTATGCTTTGGAATATCAGGAAGTCTATGACTATTTTAACCTTTCAGAGCTTTCTTTCAGCTTTAAGGACTGGCTTTTCGGTGGAACGAGCAAATCAGCTGTAGTATATGAAGAAGCCGAAGAAGATATGGCACCGATTGTGGGAGAAGAAAATGGTGTTGGGGATTCAGGTGTTTCTTCACTGAATGCACAAGGCACTGAAAATACAGATTATTCTGATACCTATAATCAGGAGGAGGGTGTTCTTGAAGCAGATATAGTGAAAACAGACGGCAGCAAAATTTATTATGCGTCAGACAATGTAATTAATATTGCGCAGATTGAAAATGGTGATTTTATGGATACCTCACAGATTTCACTTAAATCTTCTGAATATATTGAGGACTTGTATTTATATAACAACTATCTTATTGTTATATCAACAATTTATGATGATTGTTCTGATTATTACGATTCCGAATGCAGGATGTACGGCAACGGAAATACTAAAATATCAATTTATTTGCCTGACAACAATATGAGCCTTGCAGGCAGTTATGTTCAGGAAGGGTATTATAACGATGTTCGTTTGACATCAGACGGATATCTGTATCTTATATCAAACGATGAAAAGTATTTTGACAATATTGAATTTTCCGCAGATGATATTAAATATTACATTCCGAAATACTCTGTCAACGATGATGAAGAATATGTTGATTCAAAATGTATAGTAATACCGGAATGCGTTCCAGACAGACAGTATTCATACGCTGCGTATACAAATATATCAGGCTTTGACCTGAACAGCAGTACGCCGTATTCTCCGTCAGATATTAAATCAATTGCCGGATATTCAAATAATATTTACTGTTCAACAGATAATTTGTATGTTACATGGGGATATGATAAAACTGAAATTACACGTTTTGCCATAAGCGAAGGAAAAATTTCTCCGGAAGCGTCCGGTACAATTGACGGATATGTAAATGACCAGTTTTCCATGAGTGAATATGATGGTTATTTCAGAATTGCGGTAACAATAGAAAACTGGCAGGAGTCAGAAGTTTATTTTGAAGACAGTGATGTGGTTTCAAACACAGGAATAGATGAAACAAATTGTCTTTATGTTATGGATATGAATTTGTCAGTTGTCGGACAGGTGTCAGGATTTGGAGATGATGAATCCATAAAATCAGTTAATTTCAATGAAAATATGGCTTATGTTGTAACCTATATGCAGACTGACCCGCTTTTTGCCATAGATTTAAGTAATCCGGAAAATCCTGTTATTTTAGATGAATTTAAAATAAACGGCTACAGCACATATATGCAGAAATGGTCAGACAGTCTGCTTCTGGGCTTTGGAGTCAATGCAGATGAAAACGGCTTTGAAACAGGCATAAAACTTACAATGTTTGACAACAGTGATCCTGAGAATCTTAATGCAGTTTCTACAGCTGAAATAAACGGTTCAGGATATGATAACTATGTTTCTTCCGAGGCAGTATGGGAAAGAAAAGCATTGCTCATAGACAACGGCATAAATATCATAGGTGTTCCCGTAACAGAATATAGTGAAACAGCAAAAAATTATTATATATTCTATTCATTTGAAAATAATCAGCTTGTATTTAAGGGAAAAATCTATTCGTATGATTCAGGGCAGGACTTTAACAGAGCAGTTATAATAGGTGATTATGTTTATATGCTTTCAGGCACACAAATCACATCAGCAGATATTGAATCATTTACAGTAACTAAAACTGCTTCATTTGATTAAGGCAGATATTTTTCATAGATATCAAAAATATCATAAACAGAACCCCATTTATCGTCTTCCTTTGCGGCTACCGCAATATATTCTTTGTTGTCCTTTGATGCAAAGGAGGCGATACAATGTTGGGCTTCACTGGTATAGCCGGTTTTTCCGCCTTCAATTTTAACATTTTCTACCTCATCGCCATACATGCGGCTGAACATAGTACTTTCCAGAAGAATGCCCTCAGGGTGTTCTTTTGTTTTTGATGTAGTATATTGATATGTGGAGAGTATTTCACGGCATAGATCATCTTGTATTGCATAATTTAAAATAACAGCCATATCAAGAGCAGTACTGTAATGATTTTCATCGTGCAGACCGCTGGTATTAGTAAAATGAGTATTATGAAGTCCCATTTCATTTGCCTTTTCATTCATAAGAGAAACAAAATTTTCTTCTGAACCGCATATAGCTTCTGCCAGTCCCACAGTAGCGTCAGCGCCGGAGGGGAGAATGCTGCCATAAAGCATGTCCTTTATAGTTATGGTTTCATTTTCCTCAAATCCTGCACGTGAAGCGTCTGCATTTATCAGAGGATTTAAAATCTCATAGGTCATAGTAAATTTATCATCCAATGAATTCATATTTTCAACTGCAACGATAAGCGTCATAATTTTGGTCATTGAAGCAGGATACATTTTTTTGTCCGCATCTCTCTGAGCAATTACCTTATTGTCGGTCAGGTCTATAAGTACTGCATATTTGCTTGCGATAGTGCTGTCAAATTTCACAGCCTCATCCAGTCCGGACGGGTAATCTACAGTTATAATATTTTCTTCTGTAGGTATTTCAATACTTATGGTATCTGTAGTCATGCTTTCTGTCTGATCCACCAAAACTGAGTCATCTTCAGCTGATTTTATGATAAGATACAGTCCGAACAAAATGAATATGCATACTATTACAGATAAAAAAATATAAAATGTTCTGAAATTAAATTCAAATTTACCCTTGTTGTCAAACATCATTTTACCTCGATTTTTTTATTTCTTTATTATTGTATTACATTAAAAAAAATATGTCAATAATCACAGTGAAAAAAATAACCGAAAGATGTTTTTGATATTTACATTTTTTCATTCTTGTGATAAAATAATTAAATGTGATATAAACAGAAATGGAGTGCAAAAGAGTGAAACGCAGATATTATGTAATATTGATTATTTCAGCACTGATGATATGTTTCTGCATGGGAATTATATTTTATTTTTCCTCTCAGGACTGTGGTCAGACAAATATGTTAAGCCATAAATTTACAGAAAAAATTGCCGCAACTGTATTTTCAGGTTTTTCGGCAATGGATGAAAATATGAAAACAGCAGTGACGGCTGAACTTAATTTGTTTATCAGAAAACTTGCTCATTTTTCCCTTTATTTTTTAATGAGTATGGTAATTTATGTTTTTTTCTCTTTCTGGAAAAGAAAATATCTGATGTCAGGATTTTTCAGTGTACTGATATGTTTTATTTATGCGTCACTTGATGAGTATCATCAAAGCTTTGTTCCGGGAAGAACCCCTCTTGTGAAAGATGTGGTTATTGATACCTCAGGGGCATTACTGGGAAGTATATTTTGTTTTATGATAATTGCGTCATGTACATTTATTTATAATAAGTGTCGCAGAAATTAATTGTAGTAATTTTTTTCGACCTCTTTCCAGTTGATAAGACGGCAGAAGCTGTCTATGTAACGCTCACGGTGATATTGATACTGGAGATAGTAAGCATGTTCCCAGACATCTATTGGAAGCAGGGGATTGAGCCGTTGTTCTATTGGAGTTTCCTGATTTTTTAAAACTAATATGTGCATTTTTCCGGACATGTCAGAAGCAAGATATGCATAACCTGATCCGAACACTGACATAGCGGCTTCCTTAAGATTATGCAGTAAATTTTTAACACTTCCAAAATTATCACATACAATCTGTTCAAAGGAACTGCTTATTTTTCCCTTGGAAGGGTGTATCATACTGCTGAAATAAAGCTGATGATTATATGCTCCGCCGGCATTTTTTCTAATATCATTTCTTATGTCAGACGGCAGAAACGCCTGTTTTAGAATCAGAGCTTCAAGTGGAAGATTCTGATACTGAGGATAATTTTTAAGTATATCGTTGAGTTTTTTTACATAGGAAGTATAATGACCGTCATGATGTATTTTTATGGTTCTGGCATCCAGCCATGGTGACAGAGAATTTGCCGGATACGGCAGCGGTTTTACGGTAAAAGGAAAATGTTCAGGAAGATTCAATTTTATCAGCTCCTTAATTTTTCATAATAAAAATATATGTATGAACTGATGAAAAAATGCATTAAAAAACGGCAGGTAATATACTGCCGCTTTTGTTGACGTAATTTCAAAAATATGGTATAATGTTATAAATTATTTTTTAATGATACTGGAGAAAAAAATGAAGCTTAAAAATAAGATACTTGCTGTTTTTACAGCAGGTGTTATGGCAGCAGCAATATCATCTGCAGATTTATACGCATACACAAGCTTTAAAGTGTTTGCCGCGGAAAGTACAGATCTTGCAGATGAACAGGTATCGGTAATTGATTTCGGAGCAGTACCTGATGACAGCCAGGATGATGCAACTGCTATAAACAGTGCCTTGCACTGTGCTAAAGAAGATTCACAAAGCAGCATATGTGAAGTATATATACCCGAAGGAAAGTATTATATAAATTCTACCTTATTTATTTATTCAAATACCCGTCTGATTCTGGATAAAAATGCTGTTATAGTCAGCAGTTCAGACGGACCAATGCTGTGTCCTCTTGACGAAAACAACAAGGCGGACGGAACGGGAGAATACGGACTTGTACATGATATATACATATCCGGAGGTACATGGGATGCTAACGGAAACAGCGGTCAGAAAACCCTGTCCAAGGCAATAATGGTATTCCGCAACAGCACAAATATCACTGTTTCCGATACCACTCTCACCCATTGTTATGGTAATCACTTTATAATTTGCGACGGCATAGATGGATTAAACATTACTAATGTAAGCTTTAAGGACTTTGTTTCCTATACCGGTGATATTTCACAATATGACTTTTTGAAAAATATATCAGATTCGGGAAAGCAAAAGTCTGCCATTGGAGCAATTGAGGCTTTGCATATAGACTTTGCATCGGATAGTACTCCATGTAAAAATGTCAAGGTTACGAGCTGTACATTTTCAAACGTTCCAAGCGGTGTAGGTACTCATCATACAAACACTGATTATGCCTGTAATATTGATATTCACAACAATAGATTTAAGGACGTGTGGTTTACCTGCGTAAGAGCAGGAAGTTTCCAATCCTTAAAGGTCTATAATAATACTGCCGAGAGAGCAGCAGTACTGTTCAGGTCTGAGGATTCTCAGGCAGAGGTTTACAATAATACCTTTACCGGACTTTCATCTGTTCCCGAATCAAGATATGATACTTCCAGTACGATACATACGGTGCTTATTCAGGAAAACAGCAGTGTGAATTTCCATGACAATATTATAAAGTCTTCAAACGGAGTAGCTGCGTCATATATTAACAACGGATCTAAGAACAATATTTTCACGGGTAATACCATTGACGGCAGTTCCATGGACGGAATGTTTATTGAGAAGTCAACTGTCTCCGTCACTTATAATACCATAAAAAAATGCAGCCGCAGCGGCGTCAGGGCAATGGGAGCAACAGTTACCTGTATAAACAACAACATTGTTTCATGCAGCGAAAAATTTGCCGATTTCTTTTCGGGCTGCACAGCATCTTCCTGCAAGGACAACGGAATAACAAGCGGTGCTAAAAGTTATTTCGGCAGTGACTGCACAGTAAGTGTAAGCAATAATTTGCCGTCAATATCAGAAATGACCGTTTCAATTCCCAAAACAAGTTATATATATACCGGTTCAGCAATAAAACCAGCGGTAACTGTTAAAAACGGTACAACTTCTTTATCTTCCAATGATTATAAAGTCAGCTATAAGAATAATACAAATATCGGTACTGCAACAATACTTGTAGAGGGTAAGGGCAGCTACAGGGGATTTGTCAAAAAGACCTTTATAATAGAAGAGGAGATAAAGCCTGTTGCTGATACTGGTGTAAAGGGTGATGCTAATGGAGACGGAACTCTTAATGTCCGCGATGCCGCTTACATTGCAAAGCTGCTTGCACGTGGTGCGGCGGAGTTTTTGCCCCCCAGTGCTGATTATAACGGAGATGAAAAGATAAATGTCCGTGATGCGGCGGCAATTGCCAAAATGCTTTCATCTGGAACGTAAAGTTAATATTATTTAAAATCTGGAAATGAATTTTTCAGCTAAAAATAATGGAGCAGGATTTACTAAATTAATAGTTTTTCCTGCTCCAATTCTTTTATTATATTAGTATTACAAATTACTATCAAACGGCTGCCTATAATATTCCATAAAGGCAGTTGGCGTGGTGTATTATCTGCTGAGCAGTCCTTTGAGGGATTTGACCTGCTGTTCAAGTCTGCCTGCAGTTGATTCGGCTGTTGATGAAATTTCAGCGTTTTGCTGGACAACATTTGAAATTTCATTCATGCTGGCCGTAATTTGTGTAAAAGCAGTTGCCTGTGCATCTGCGGCAACAGCTATACTGTCTATAAGCTTGTTGCTTTCGCTTACTTCCTTGATCATAGAGCGTATACTTGTAGCAGTTTCGTCTGCAATTCTTGTTCCGTACTCAACAGACTGTTTTGTTTCTTCGATGAGTGCAGCTGTACCCTTTGTTGATTCCGCACTCTTATTAGCAAGATTTCTGACTTCATCTGCAACTACTGCAAAGCCTTTTCCGTGCTGACCTGCTCGTGCAGCTTCAACAGCAGCATTCAAAGCGAGGATATTTGTCTGGAACGCAATATCATCAATAGTTTTAACGATGTTGCTTATCTTATTTGAACTTTCTTCAATTTTAAGCATAGCCTTCTGCATTTCCTGCAGCTTTTCAGTACCCGAATTGAGGTAGTAAGCGGCATTGTTTGAAATACTGCTTGCATTTTTTGCAGCATCGGCACTGTCCTTTATCTGATCTGAAATTGAATTGAATGATGCAGAAATTTCCTCAATTGTAGCTGCCTGATGAGCCGAACCATCAGATATTCTTGAAGCAACCTCATTCATTTCTGCTGACTGAATACTGATATCAGAAGAGATAATATTTATTTGTTCAAAGAGATTCTGCTGTTCCTGAGTAAGAGCAGAAGTAGTTTCCATCTGTTTTTTTATATTTGAAAGCATAGAGTTGATACCATTGCTGAGAGTTTCATATTCAGGGCAGGTTCTGACATTTGCTTCGACATCAAGATTACCTGAAGATATGACCTCCATAGTAGAAAGAATATTGTTGATACCTTTGATAATAACTTTCTGAACGGTTGAATTGATAAGTAAAATAACAATAAAGAGCATTATAAGAACTGTACCAGCAAAGAATAACATAAGAGATGTTCTTCCGTTGTAAACCTCGTTTTTAGGAATAGCGGCAACTATTATGAAGTCTTCATTTTCTGTGGTAATGCAAAAAACTTTTTCACCGTTTATAGTATAAAAACTTCCGGTTTTTCCAACAGATTCAAGTAGTTTTTTTGTTATACCGGCTTCTTCAGCAGATTTTCCGATAAGAGTCTCATCAGGGAACGCAGCAATGGTATTGTCTTCCTTTGAAACTGCAAAGACATAACCTGTGTTTCCGACAGAAAAACCGTTAAGAACATTGGAAATACTGTTATTATCAATCTGATTCTGCAAACGTTCAGGAACATTTCCAATCTGAACAATACCGGTTTTGTCTTTTCTTGCAACACTTACATACTGGAATAGTTTGCCTTCTGCTCCGTTAGGCTGAGGTTCCTGTGCAATTTTAACGGATGAATCCGTGAGGATAGGCATAAACTCCTTTGCCTGGTCGCTTTCAGCAAAGTCGAAACCGAAATATTCCGGAACAGTACCCCACTGGATAACGCCTTTTTCATCTGTTACATGAAGTTCATCAACATCAAGAAGTTTTGTGATTTCCGAAAGTTTGGCAGAATCTTCGAGTATTGAAGGGTCAAGAGCGATCATTTCAGAAAAAGCGTCTGCCTTGGCGATATAGTCGGAATTAAGCTGGTCTGTCAGTTCTGCAAGTTCTGTGTCATTGGTTTCAAGGTGTTCCTGTACATCGGCTATTCTTGATGCAGATGTTGATGCCGCAGTCTTTTGCATAAGGCTTGTCTGAACCAAAAAGAAAACTGCTAGCATAAAAATGAGTGCAACGGTACACGCAATGTAGATTCGTTTATTAATTGTTTTTTTCATGAATTCCTCCGAAAGTATATTTTTTATTTTATTATAACATAATTTTTCCAATAAATCAATAGTTTTTGTGAAAATTGTCGAATTCAGAGAAACTGCATGTAAATTTACGGTATTCGGGTGAATAAACAAAGCGTTTTAACAAATACAAAGGGGGATGCTCTGCAAGAGAGAGCATCCCCTAAATTTTATAACAACAGAACAATTTTATTTCATAGATTTAACTGCCTCAAACTCATCTGTGATTTCTTTCTCCGGTGCCTTTGTAACAAGAGAAACAATCACGATAAACAGGCAGGCAACTATAAATGCCGGGAGAAGTTCGTAAATATCCCAGCCTCCGCCAAGAGGTCTTACAAGGTATTTCCATACAAAAACGGTTATTCCGCCTGATATAAGTCCGGCAATTGCACCGTATTTGTTGGAGCGTTTCCAGAACAGTGCCGCAAGGACAATTGGTCCGAATGTTGCACCAAAACCTGCCCATGCAAAGGAAACTATCTGGAATACAGAACTGTTTTTATCCCACGCAATAATTACTGAAATAACAGCAATCACCACGAGTACTATTCTTGCTGTAATCATAGACGCTTTCTGTGAAAGCTTTACCCTGAACACTCCGCCGATAATATTTTCTGATACGCTTGATGATGCCGCAAGAAGCTGTGAGTCAGAAGTGGACATGGTACTTGCCAGAATTCCGGCAATGATAAGTCCGGCTATAAGTGCTGCACCGATATTGGTTTTGCTGAGCAGACTTGAAAGCTGAATAACTATAGTTTCAGAATCTGAGCCTTCAAGTACTCCAATTTTTCCTGCACTTGTAACAGCGTTTCCGACAATACCAATAAAGATAGCAATGGCAAGTGAAATTACAACCCATACTGATGCGATTCTTCTTGAAACTTTTACCTTACTGCTGTCTTCAATAGCCATAAATCTGAGGAGAATATGAGGCATACCAAAGTAACCCAGTCCCCATGCGAGAGTTGAAATTATTTTGATTATGCCATAGTCAGAAGTACCGCCTGTAACAGCGTCATGCAGCTTGTTAAATGAAAGGTAGCCTGCAAGTGACTGTGCATTGTCAGCAACAGCGGCAAATCCGCCTGCTGAGTAAACACCGAAGCATACAATAATCAAAAGTGCAATAGTCATTACAATACTCTGGATAAGGTCAGTAGTACTTGCCGCAAGAAATCCGCCGATACTTGTATAGCAGATGATAATTACTGCACTGATTATCATTGCGACGTGATAATTTATTCCGAAAAGTGCTGAGAAAAGCTTTCCGCAGGCAGCAAATCCGGAAGCAGTGTACGGAATAAAGAAAATAAGAATAATTATCGCAGCAATTCCCATTAATATATTCTTTGAATCCCTGTAGCGGTTAGAAAAGAAATCAGGAATAGTGATTGAATTATTGCAGGTGTGGGAATAGTTGCGAAGTCTTTTCGCCACAAACAGCCAGTTTATATATGTACCCACTGCAAGACCGATAGCAGTCCAGCTTGCATCTGCAATACCGCTCAAATAAGCAACACCCGGCAGTCCCATAAGCAGCCAGCTGCTCATATCTGATGCCTCAGCACTCATAGCTGTGACGATAGGGCCTAATTTTCTTCCCCCAAGATAAAAGTCCTTGACGTCCTTTGTTCGTTTTGAACTCCATATACCAACAGTTACCATAATTCCAAGATAGCATATTATGGTTATCAGCATGGCAATATCATTTTTTGTCATTTTTTACTCCTTTAACTATATATTTTTACCGGATAATACTATTCCGGAAACGACACAAAAAGTCATTTAATTATACCATATTGTAACGAAAAATACAAGAGAAATAAATCTGTTTTGAAAAAAATAAAGCAATAATGCATAAATCTGTCATATTTTCTTTGTGAGATGTTGAAGGTCTTTGTATTTTATAATGTAAACAGCAATTTTCTTAACAATTATATATCATCAGAATAAAAGTTATAGTTTATTTATCTTAATTGCAATTTTTATGCAAATAAGTTCTCAAATAGTTGACTTTTTTGTCAGACGAAAGTATAATAAAATTATGGATTAAATAATTTATATCTGAAAGAGGTATAGTGATGAAAAGGAAAATGAATCAGTCAACTATAGTAAAAATTACAAATATTGCAGTTATTGTATTGATAATTATTGCGGCAATTATGACATATGCTATGGAAAATATTAATACTCAAATAAGTATGGCAAATGCAACAAAGGGACAGATTCAGAGTAAAACTGAAGAGTTTTATGATGCATCGGATATGATGTTTGATTCTATGAGACATTATGTGGCGACGGGTAACAGTGAGTATCTTGATGAGTATAATGCCGGAATCTCTGAGGGAGTACTTGATAACATTTACGTTGAACTGAAAGATGAAATTCGTGAATATGTGGGAACATCAGAAAATATCGACGTTCTTTATTCACTGTCACAGGAAAGAACTGATCTTGACAAAAATGTCATAGAATTTATGCAGCAGGAGGACAAGAGCAGTGCTGAAGCAGTTCTTTACGGTGAGGAATATGACGCTGTTTCAACAGAATTCGGCGAAAAATACACTGAGTTGATTGAAAAGACAGAAACAGTTTCAGAGAAAAAAATGGATGCATTGCGTACAAGAAAGAATGTATGGCGTTTTTTTGTGTACATAAGCTTTGGCATTGTTGTGCTAGCTGCAATAATGCTTATGGAAATTACAATGGTTAAGATTATCAAGCCGATACAAAGGATAAAAGAATCAATAAAGGAGCTTGCGGCGGGTAACCTTGACATTGAAGTAAAGCTTGAAGAAAATACATCTGAAATTGGTCAGATTGCAGCTGAAATGCATAATCTTATTGATTTTCAGAAAAATATTATCGCAGATATTGATTATGTTCTTGGTGAACTGGCGGCAGGTAATTTTGTGGTAAGAAGTCAGTGTGAAGCAAATTACAAGGGTGATTATAAGAATATCATTTTGTCAGTGGATAAAATCAGTAAACATCTTAATTCTGTAATGCACAATATTACAGAATCCGCAGAACAGGTTGCATCAGGTTCCGATCAGGTAGCAGGTGCATCACAGGCACTTTCACAGGGAACAACGGAGCAGGCAAGTTCTATTCAGGAAATGTCAGCAACAATTAGTGAGATTAATGATAAGGTAATGAGAAATACTCAGAATGCAAGAGAACTTAACAAAATTGCTAAAGATATGCTTGATGATATGAATCAGAGCAGTGAGCAGACAGAAAAAATGGTTGCTGCAATGAAAGAAATCAGTACTATTTCAGCTGAAATCAGCAAGATTGTAAAGACCATTGACGATATCGCATTCCAGACAAATATTCTTGCACTTAATGCGGCAGTTGAAGCGGCTCGTGCCGGTAATGCAGGTAAAGGTTTCTCTGTTGTTGCTGACGAAGTAAGAAGTCTTGCAGGTAAGTCGGCAGAGGCTGCAAGTGATACAACTGTACTTATTCAGAAGGCTATTGAAACAATTGAAAACGGTGCGAAATGTGCAGATGCAACTACAGAAGCAATGAATGTTGTTAAGCAGAAAACTCAGGGGGTTGCTGACGGTATTAACGAAATTACAAACAATTCAGAGGATCAGGCTAATGCTATCAGCCAGACTACTATCGGCATTGAGCAGATTTCAGGAGTTGTACAGTCAAATTCAGCTACTGCAGAACAGAGTGCAGCTGCTTCAGAAGAGCTTTCAGCACAGGCACAGAAACTTAAGGAACTTATGGTACAATTTAAGCTAGGCGAGGACATAGATGGTTATGACAATACAATTTCAGATGTTGTATATGAAGATACAGCAGACAGTCATATGCAGTCAGAGATAGCAGATCTTCCGGATAAATATTAAGCGAGCCGGGTAATGGCGCTAAATCAACAATTTGCATTTCAAAGGAGGATTAGGCATGAACATACTGGCGCTTGACGACGAAAAAATAGCACTTGAGGGACTTGTTTCTGCCGCAAAAAAGGCAGACCCATCCGCAGCCATATAGTTTCCGCAAGCCAAAGGAAGCACTGGAGTTCTGCCAAACTACGTCCTGTGAGGTTGCACTGCTGGATATCCAGATGCGTAACATGAGCGGTGTGGAGCTTGCAAAAGAGTTAAAGCTCCTAAACCCCGGCATCAATATCATTTACAGCGGTTATGCGAAAATGGGAATCGTAAAGGAAAAAGTGGACTGCGACTACTATGACTGGCTGGACGGTAAAATCTATGCCATCAACCTCTATCATGGAGAATACATGGCACAGTATAGCTGGGGTGAAATAACCAATGCAGGAATGAAATAAAAACATAGATGATAAAAATCCGGAAGCAAAATGTGCTTACCGGATTTTTTTGGCTTTTCCCTCAGATACAGGGGTGTTTGTGCAACACTTCATTTGTTATACTATAAGGTGAAAAATTTTTTTTTGAAAATATTTTTTCATGGACAGTCGTTTGTAATAGAGCATACAGTGACAATAACCTTCAAATTCAGGATCAGCTATTTGCACATGAAACTCTTTACACATACATTTATTGTCTTCATTATTTTCCACTCGACAAGGACAGTAACCGTCTTTTTGTTTCAGAACTTCCCGAATTGTTGCGACAATCTTTTTGTCATCATTTAACTAACTGCCATAATTAGTAGTTCTCAGCGTTTATTTCAAAGTAAGCCTGTGGGTGAGCACAAACAGGACAAACATCAGGAGCCTTGGTGCCCACTATGATATGACCACAGTTGCGGCACTCCCAAACCTTAACTTCACTCTTTTCAAACACCTGTGCGGTTTCCAGATTGTGAAGTAATGCACGGTAGCGCTCCTCGTGGTGCTTTTCAATAGCAGCAACCATACGGAACTTGGCAGCCAGATCAGTAAAGCCTTCCGCTTCGGCTGTCTTTGCAAAGCCTTCGTACATATCCGTCCATTCGTAGTTCTCGCCCTCAGCAGCAGACAGCAGATTGGCAGCAGTATCACCCAGACCATTCAGTTCCTTGAACCACATTTTGGCGTGTTCCTTCTCGTTGTCTGCAGTCTTAAGGAACAGAGCAGCCATCTGCTCGTAGCCTTCCTTCTTGGCCACAGACGCAAAGTAGGTGTATTTATTGCGAGCCTGAGATTCACCAGCAAAGGCAGCTTCCAGATTCTTTTCGGTCTGTGTACCGATATAAGGATTTTTCTTTTCTTCTTCTACAAGATTGAACTTTTCAGCAGACTGCTTGCAGACAGGACATTTCTCTGGAGGCATATCACCCTCATGTACATAACCGCATACGGAACAAACCCATTTTTTCATAACTTTTACCTCTTTCT
>NZ_JBJFHN010000057.1:0-3224 GCF_051893655.1 Porcipelethomonas sp.
TCCTATACTCGTCACGCTGTCAGGGATTTTTATGCTTTCAAGGCTTGTACAGTATTCAAATACACTATCTCCTATATCTGTCACACTCTCTGGAATCGTTATGCTTGTAAGACTTGTACATCCACAAAATGCACCACTTTCTATACTCGTAACACTGTCAGGAATTGTTATGCTTTCAAGGCTTGTACAATTATAAAATGCACAATCTCCTATATTTGTCACCGGCAAGCCGTCAATCTCCTCCGGAATTTCCACTTCCGTTAATGATTCATCACAAGCTGTAATTTCAATATAATCATCCGTTCCATCTTCGTCTTCATCAACACTTTGATATGTTAACCCGTTAATTGTTTTTTCCGGAGTATCCGGAGTATCCGTTTCGTCTTGAATATATATACGTCCTCCACTTGCAGCAGGATATTCATATTTTTCACCATTGGCATTTCCAAGTGTAAGATCATATATAGCAATATCATAACAGTCACCGTTAGCTGCGTCTTCAGGAGTTTCAAACGTCATAGTAAATAAGCTGTCACCGAAACCTGCCGTATTTACACAAGCTACATAAAGTTCATTTCCCTCATTATTATAGCATAGTGCACCGGAAACATCAGTCAGAGTCAAAGAACTGTCATAGTCAATTGCCACAACAGCGGCATCTGCAAAACACTCCGAGGTATAGCTTACCTCTAACGTTACTGTTTCACCAGGACCGCATTCTGCACTACCTATACTAACAGATGGATCTCCAGATAAATCACGGTTTGCACACCCGCCGGTTGCAGATACAGCATCTGCTATAGCAGATGCATCACAAATATCAACTATACCGTTTTGATTAAAATCTGCATTCATTGGAATACCGCTATGTTCAACGCAACCTCGACCAATTGCTACAACATCAAGTATGCTCACTTTTCCGTCATAGTTTACATCTCCAAGCAACGTATCGGTTTCTTCTGCTAAAGCAAATGGTACATTTCCGCAGATAATACTTAAAGTACATGCAGCCGCAGTCACTGCACTTAAAATTTTCCGTCTTATTTTCATCAGACAGTCCTCCCTATAAAATTTATATACCAACATTTTACCATTAAACCCTGTATTTGTCAACAATAAGCACTTTTTCACGTTAATTGTACAACAAAAACAGAACCCTTTCCCGGCTTGCTTGTAACAAATATTTTTCCTCCGCACCGGTTTAGAATTTCCTTGCAGAGAGCTAAACCGAGTCCGTTTCCCTGAGATTGTCTGGAGGTATCCCCCTGATAGAATTTTTCAAAAATATGTTCCATAGTTTCCTGAGTCATACCAATGCCGTCATCACTGATAAAAACGGAAACAAAACTGTCGCTTTTTTTCAGACTGATTGAAACACTTCCTCCGTCATCAGAAAATTTAATTGCATTTCCGATGAGATTTACCCATACCTGAAACAAAAGTGATTTCTGTCCGAAATATTCGGCTTCGGGAAGATCAATATCCAGTTCAATATTTTTTTTGCTCCATTTAGGTTCCAGTATTACAATTGCTTCCCTTATCTGTTCGTCAAGACGGAATGAAACCGGAGGGTCTAAATAAGTCTGATTTTCTATTTTGGAAATTCTCAGGATATTATCTGTCAGGTCGTTAAGCTTTTCAATATTGAAAAACACCTTCTGGATATATTCCATGCGTTCTTCTTCAGTAAGCTCCGGATCCTGAAGAAGGGTAACATATCCGGTAACAGATGAAAGAGGGGTCTTGAATTCATGGGATACATTGGCGATAAAATCGTTTCTTATCATTTCTACTGAATTGAGTTCCTTTGCCATATTATTAAAATTTTCAAAAGTATCCGCAAATTCCTCGATTTTTCCGTCATACTCAAGCTTTACATTATAATCACCACTGGCAATTATTTTTATAGCCTTGCTTATCTGATTCAGCGGATTGAAAACCTTGATTATCATGAAGCTGGAAGCCATAGTGGATAAAATGATACACAAAACACAGATCATGAAAATAATAAATGAATGGTTTTTAACATGGTTTATTGACAATCCCAACTGTTCAAGCAGCTTGATTATACCAAGGGCTACTAAGCTGAATGTGAAAACAGTCACGAAGAAAAGGGCTCTCATACGTATTCTTATTTTTGTGTATTTTTTTGCTTTATTTATTCTGCGATTTCTTATATCTTTGATTCTGCTCATTTCTTCACCGCCCGGTAGCCCAGTCCCCGTATAGTTACGATTTCAAAGTCAGTATTATTTTTAAAACGCTCTCTCAGACGGCTTATGTGAACATCCAGAGTATGGGAATCAACATATTCTTCAATGCCCCAGATATCGTCCAGAATCTGCTGACGTGTAAATATCTGTCCCGGATAGGAAAGCAGCTTGTAAAGCAGCTGAAATTCCTTCAGAGGAAGTACCTGTGAACCGTTTTTATCTGTTACAGTGCAGGAATTATATTCAAGTGAAGTATTGCCGAAAGTAAGCTTTTTTTCGCTGACACTTTTAGCACGTCTGAGCAGTGCATTTACTCTCAGCAGCATTTCATTGATATCAATCGGCTTAACCATGTAATCGTCTGCTCCCGCATTGAATCCGCACTGCTTATCCATAATATCGCCTTTGGCAGTTATGATAAGAACAGGTATTTCAATTCTGCTTTCCCTGAGCTGCCGCACAAAATCAAATCCGTTTGTACCCGGCATCATTACATCAGATATAATAAGATCAATATATTCTTTTTCCATGATGTTAAGTGCATGCTGTACATTTTTTGCTCCATAAGCCTGATAATTATTTCTCATAAGAGTTTTACAGAAAAGATTCTGCAAATCAGCGTCATCTTCAACAACCAGTATCTGAAACATCTGTCACACCTCTTTCAGCATATTTTTATCAATACATACATTATTATACAACTTTTCATTATAAATCGCAAACCTCAATGAAACCTCAACGAAACCTCAACAAAAATTGAGATTAATTTGACATGAAATTGAGAAACAGGCTCTATAATAAAAACCATAATCCAATAAGGAGGTATATGAATACATGCTGGAATTAAAAGGCATAAAAAAAGACTATGCTGCCGGAGAAAATACGGTGCATGCACTTAAGGGAATTGATCTTAAATTCCGTCATAACGAATTTGTATCTATTCTGGGACCGTCCGGATGCGGAAAGACAACAATGCTCAACATTATCGGCGGACTGGATCAGTATACAAAA
>NZ_JBJFHN010000058.1:0-3193 GCF_051893655.1 Porcipelethomonas sp.
CTGATTCCGGATTGAGCCATTTGTTGAAACTTTCCCATTTGTCACAGAAATCCACTATGTTGACAGTTTCTGTACCGCCGAAGCCAACGCCTCTCATACCTCTGCCTATCATCTGCATAAGCAGAACATCACTCTGGGTCGGACGGGTGATGAAAACAGTCTGAACGTCCGGAATGTCACTTCCTTCAGTAAGGATATTTATGTTTATGAGTACGTCCAGTTCGCCGTTTTTGAATTTCTGAATAGTATGGTCATTGCTTTTTTCACCACTGTAAACATAATCACATCGTACACCTTTTTCAGTCAGTAAATCGCATAAGCTTATGCAGTGATAGGCATTCATGGCAAAGATAATGGTTTTTCCGTATCTTTCCTTGTCTTTTACATAAGTATCAGCTATAAGTTCGTTTCTTTCGCATACTTTGGCGAGAAAATCAACAAGCTTAGGAGAAAGTTCTCCCCACTTCTGAATATACTTTTCCTCATCAATATCAATATGGGTTTCTATATCAAAATTTGTGGGAATGCGTTCCCATTTCGGATATGCCAGTACATGGTCTGCCAGAAGTTTTCCTAATGAAACATTATAAATTATGGTATCGTCATAATACTTCATCAGTTGGATACTTTCCTTATCAGAAAGTCTGACAGGTGTCGCAGTCAGTCCAAGAAGCTTTGCATCGGGCACTGTATCAAAAACTGTATCTATTATTTTTCTGTATGTAGGAGCTGTGGTATGGTGTGCCTCGTCAACGACCACCATTACTTTTTTCCTGAGAAAGAACGGAAATACATCTGTTTTTGAAGAAAGTGACTGAACACTTCCGATTATAACATCAAATGATTTGTCTGCCATGCTGATAAAACAGTGCTCACCGGAAACGCAAATCAGATTCATGCTGTAACGGCTTGTATCAGATAGTTTAAGCAGAGAAGCATTGCAGATAAAAGTATCGGCAGTCTGTTCAAGTAAAAGACTTCTGTGAGCAAGCCAGAGCACCTGATACCCCTGACTGATAATATATCTGAAAAGAAAATATACAGATGTTCTGGTTTTTCCGCTGCCGGTAGGCATCATGAGAATACCTCTGCTGTTTACATTGTAAAACTGCACCATGCTTTCAACGGCGTCATGCTGAAAGTCCTCCAGAGAAATATCATTGGGGATTACGCAGGATAAATCTATCAGTTTCGGTGAAGAATAGTAAAGCTTTTCCTTGCTGTCGTCAACTTCCATTCCTGTTTGATTGAGTTCATCAAGATAAAGTGCCTGTAAAGTCGGATTCATTTTCAGCGAGAAAAGACTGTTTCGCATTTGCTCACCGCTGTTAGCACAGATTCCTGCCATATTTTTGCTTTGCAGAAAGGTGCATATTCTGTTTACACGCTCCATATCGCAAAGAACATATTGCTCTATCTCCCTGCGGTATCTGTTTACAAAGCTAAGGGACGGTTTCCTTGCAATACGGCTCATTCGTACTGACAGCATAAGCTTACTTTCTGATTTCAAATTTGACCTGTACTTTTCAGGTGTTTTACTGCTCTGGATAACAGCTTTAAGAAATTCTGTCGGGAATGACTCCCATGAAAATACTTTTTTCATTGGCTATACCTCCTTTTCGTTGATTTTATTATACTATAAAACGAAAATTAAAGTGTGCGGTTACAGCACACTTTTGCTTGCTATATTTTTACAGCCATATTTTACGAGTTCTTCCATAAAATCGTCAAGCTCATCTCCGTCGGTTATAGCCAAATCAGCAATGTAGTCAAAACGACATTTTGTCGGACACAAAGGTGTTCCGTTAAGGATAAGCAGTTCTGTTGCTTCATCATGCGATAATTTTGCACCAAGAATGAATTTTACAAGATTTGATTTGGTTATTCCATACGTACCTTTCAGATATCTTCCGAAATTTGTCCTGTCTATATCGCATTTTTCGTACACAAGTGTCTTTTTACCTTCAAAGACATTCTCAAAGATTTCAATTATTCTTTCACGAAGTTCAGCCTGGTTATCATCAGGTGCAGACGGCATCCCTTCCAGGTCATCCTCTGAAACACGATAATGTCTTTTTTCATGGGGTTTAAAATCAACAGGATCTGTTGACTCAAATTCCATATTTTCAATCATTCTTAATTTTTCTTTGTTCATGACAATATACCTCTGAATGTTAAGTTTAAACGTTACTGTTTTAATTATTATATCATACATAATGCAATTCTTCAATATAAGATAAAATTGTCATACTATTTTCAATATTGTTTCCCGATAAAGGCTTGCAACAAATAAAAATCTCTGCGTAACAAAATCGTGTATGCCAATTACTAAAATCAAAAGTGCCTGCTACCGCCCTCAAATCAGCAGTTTTCAGAGCAAAACAAAATCCCCGGAACAGCGTAGTTTCGAGGGTTTAAAAGATATGTGACTTGTAAAAAGTTATCTCTTTGAAATTCCAAACTGCATAACAATGGGGTTTTCTTTATGGTTTGTAATTTGTGTGCTAATTATTAACGGTAATTGACAGAATTATAGTTTATGTGTTCAAATAATGCAACTTATCAATCAGAATAGTTCTGTCCCATAGAATGACATTTGTTTTTGTAGCCAATTCAACAGCAGATTTTGTAAATGTATTATTTGTAACAACTATCACTTTATCCAAATTGTAAAATACTTTTCCTGAAAAAGCTTCTTGTACCGCCGAGTTACCAACTGTTCCTGAATAGCATTTTGCCTGTATCCCATATTTTACTCCATTTTTATCAGCAATAACATCAATTCCTTGATCACCAGTTGTTTTGGTAGAGAAAGAACCAAATCCCATTGATGTAAATAGGCGAACTAAAAACTCTTCAAATTCAACACCGCTCATTAAATCAACATCGTCTATTGTAATGTTATTGAATGAAGTCTTATTACAACTATATTCATTGGAAACAGATGATTTGAATTTTATATCATCACAATTAATGTTTATACCTATTCTTTCCAACTGCGATTCAAACCACCTTGGGAGCTTAATTGATAAAGAATATGGTATACATGAAAATGCTTCATTACCAATTTCCACTACTGAATTTGGAATATCAATGAAAGCTAAACCACTACGCATAAATGCAGCCTTACCAATCCTTTGTACCCGCCAACCGCACCCTCAAGTACAAAAAGAAGCCGAATAAAAATCCGACT
>NZ_JBJFHN010000059.1:0-8647 GCF_051893655.1 Porcipelethomonas sp.
CTTACTTTTTTTCAAAAAAGTAAGATGTCGAGCCTTATCTAAGTGAATCAATAAATTAAGCCACGTCTGAAAGTTTTTTGCTTACTTTTTTTCAAAAAAGTAAGATGTCGAGCCTTATCTAAGTGAATCAATAAATTAAGCCACGTCTGAAAGTTTTTTGCTTACTTTTTTTCAAAAAAGTAAGATGTCGAGCCTTATCTAAGTGAATCAATAAAATTAAGCCACGTCTGAAAGTTTTTGCCAAGCTTTTTTCAAAAAGCGGGTTTTTGCTTACTTTTTTCAAAAAAGTAAGGAATAGAAAAGAAAAAAGTGCAGATAATAAGGGAAACAAAAAGAACGGAGAGAAGATCAATGGCGAAAAAGATAAGCAGAAATACATTTATTACTGAAAATTCACCTTCTATAATTTCTTTTGCTTCCATTGCCGGAAAAAAGGAAGGTGAAGGTCCTCTGGGCAGATACTTTGACAAAATCGAGAATGACAGTCATTTCGGACAGGAAACATGGGAAAAAGCAGAAAGTCAGCTGCAAAAACAAACTGTTGAGCTTGCAATGAAAAAAGCAAGTATAAAGCCTGCAGATATAGACTATATTTTTTCCGGAGATCTTATAAACCAGTGTATAGGAACAACTTATGGATTGCGTGACCTGAATATACCTTTTCTCGGACTTTACGGAGCATGCTCCACAATGGCAGAAGGACTTTTACTTTCCGCACTGCTCACGGACAGTGGTATTGGCGGAAAGGTTGCGGCAGCGACCTCCTCGCACTTTTCAACAGCAGAACGTCAGTTCCGGTTTCCACTGTCCTACGGAGGACAGAGAACTCCCACCTCGCAATGGACCTGTACAGCCTCCGGAGCCGTTATACTTTCCCCCCAGGGCTCAGCCCCCTATATCAGAGCAGTGTCTATAGGAAGTATTGTGGATCTGGGAATAACAGATGCTAATAATATGGGAGCTGCAATGGCACCGGCAGCGGCTTCAACCATAAAAAAATACCTTGACGATACAGGAAGCAGGCCGGAGGATTTTGACGTAATTGTTACAGGGGACTTAGGTATTGTAGGCAGCAGGCTTTTAAATGAGCTTCTTGAAAAGGACGGCGTTGATATTTCCGGACAGCATAAAGACTGCGGAGCAATGATTTTTGATGCTGATGAACAGGATACTCATGCAGGAGGTTCAGGATGCGGATGCTCAGCAAGTGTACTCTGCGGATATTTTCTGCCTAAAGTACAGACCGGAGAAATAAAGGAAATGATTTTTGCGGCTACTGGTGCGCTTATGTCCCCTACTGCATCTCAGCAGGGGGAATCCATTCCCTCGATTTCACACCTTGTTCATATAAGTCATAAAATTTAAAAGGAGTGTCATTAAATGGAATATATCTGGGCTTTTTTAATAGGCGGACTGCTTTGTGCTATAGGTCAGGTTTTGATTGATTATACAAAGCTTACTCCTGCAAGAATTCTTGTGGCATATGTAGTATGCGGAGTTATTATTTCTGCATTCGGCTGGTACAAACCCCTTGTTGAGTTCGCCGGCGGAGGAGCATCAGTACCTCTTACAGGCTTCGGGCATCTTCTTGCAGAGGGTATCAGAAAAGCAGTGGACGAAAAAGGCTTTCTCGGAGTGTTTACCGGAGGTCTTACAAGTGCCGCAGGCGGTATTACTGCCGCACTGATTTTCGGTCTTCTGGCTTCTCTTGTCTTTAAGCAGAAGGATAAATAGGCAAAGAGTTCCGCCCTCTTAAGAGGGCGGTCAAGACTCCGCCCTTGGAAACCGCAGGCAAGTTTTTTATTTACTTTCTTGTAGCAACAAGAAAGTAACAAAGAAATGCACGTATAAAACAAATCTGCGTCTGAAAAAAGTCAATAAAGTACAATATAGTAGTCAGGATATACTATTGAAAAAAATGCCTGACGCTGTTATACTATACATAAAGTGCCGGGTACGTCAGATACTTTTGAGCTGATTCCTTTTCTCTCCGGGATTGCAGCCATATTGTTCTCTGAACTTGCGGACAAACAGCTTATAATTCTTTTCAAAGCCGTTTTGCTCTGCAATGCTTCCTATAGAATAATCAGTATTTACAATGTCGTCATAGGCATGCTCAAGGCGTATTGCAAAAACATAATCCATAAAAGTCATTCCCATGTACTTTTTGAAAAAACGTGAAAAATACTCTCTGTTAAGCGCTACTGTACGTGCGGCGTCGTTTAAGGTTATGTTCTCGGCATAATGCTGACGGACATATTGCAAAACTATACCAAGTCTTTGAATATTCCTGTCAGCTTTCTTTTTCATCTCCGGATCAACTCCGGTTTTGAAATTTATCACGAGATGATATAAAAGCTCATATACCAGACTGTGCTGCATAAGAAGATAACCGCTGTTTTTCGGTGATTCACAAAAACTTATGATCTTTTTAAGGATATCCCTTATTATGACAAGATCTCCCTTTACATTCTCCTCCTTTAAGCATACGCATCTTATCATTACTATGTCAATATCAGGAATATTTTTCTTTATGGTTTCATAGGGAATCTGCAAAAGCAGATAACGGCATCTTTTCGGGCATGCAGTAGAATGAATTGTCTTTGAATTTACAACGGCAAATCCGCCGTCTGTTAAAGAATAATCGTGATTTCCCACAGTGAGTTTCATCGTTCCGTCAATTACATAGATGATCTCAAAACTGTTATGCCAGTGTTTGGAAACAAAACAGCCTGTTTCATCTGCAATTTCAAGCCGCATTCCTGTTTCCAGTTCATAATGTATCTGCTCGTGACTGTATTCTTCCATTGTAGCACCGCCTTTATAACTTCTGAAATTATTATACCATAAACAAGTAAACAGTACAACAAAGAACAAATGTTCTAAAATAAAGAAAGGATGATGTCAGATGTCAATGACAAAAGAAATGACTGCCGGCAAGCCATATAAACTGATTTTAAGCTTTGCATGGCCGCTTATACTGGGAAACGTTTTTCAGCAGCTTTACAACATGGTTGATACCATAATCGTCGGAAAATATGTAGGCGTTAATGCTCTTGCTGCGGTAGGCTCTACTGGTGCTATAAATTTTCTTGTAATAGGCTTTGCACTGGGAATATGCAGCGGATTTTCCATAATGATATCCCAGAGTTTTGGTGCGGGAAACTATTCGGAAATGAGAAAGTATGTGGCAAATTCAGTTTATTTAAGTGCGGCGGCAGCTGTTATCCTTACAGTTTCAACAATGCTTCTGACAGGACCTATTCTTAAAATAACAAATACTCCGGATGAGATATATGATGAAGCTTATCATTACATAATAGTAATTTTTGCCGGAATTTCTGCAACAATTTTTTACAATATGCTTGCCGGTATTCTCCGTGCATTGGGCGACAGCAAATCGCCGCTTATCTTCCTCGGAATCTCATCCGTACTGAACATCATTCTTGATCTTACACTTATTATTGTATTCAGAATGGGCGTATTCGGTGCGGCTCTTGCGACAGTTGTTGCTCAGGGAATTTCCGCAGTACTTTGTCTTATATATATCATAAAAAAATTTGATATTTTAAAATTTGAAAAATCAGAACTCCGGTTTGATACTGTGTTATCCGGAAAGCTGATATCTGTGGGAGTACCTATGGCTCTTCAGTTTTCAATTACGGCAATCGGAACTATTATACTTCAGGCTGCTGTAAATTCTCTGGGTACTTCATCGGTTGCAGCAGTTACAGCTGCTTCAAAGATACAGACTGTTGTTACCGGACCTATGGAAAGCATGGGAATTGCAATGGCAACCTACTGCGGACAAAACAAGGGAGCCGGAAAGTATGAAAGAATACGCACAGGTATAAAGCAAAGCGTTTTGATGTCCGTAGGCTATTGTATTGCCGCATGCGTTGCTGTTGCGGTTTTAGGCGGAGCAATGACTTCGATGTTTATTGATAAGAAATCTACAGATCCTGCTGAACTTGCAAAAATAATAGAGCTTTCAAAATATTATCTGATTTTAAACGGAGTCTTTTACCCTGCTCTGGGAATACTGTTTATACTCAGAAATTCCCTTCAGGGAATGGGTTACAGTTTCCTGCCTATGATGGCTGGTGTAAGCGAGCTTGCTGCAAGATCTCTGGTGGTTTTCTTGTTTATTTCTTCTTTCGGATATACTGCGGCATGTCTTGCAAGTCCGGTAGCATGGATTTTCGCAGATGTTCTTCTGGTCATAACATATGCGGTTAAAATGCGTTCTATGAAAAATGAAGCGGTGTTTCAAAAAAAGGAAGCTGTAGCATAAAAATGATCACTGGAAGCTGTGCCGGGAATTCGGACTGTATAAAAACTTGAATTTAAAGTAAATAAGGGGACGCTTTCACTTGCAAAGCGTCCCCTCTTTTCAGCCGGAAGGCTGAAAATTCACCCTCGTAAAAGCACTTCTAAGGCACAGGAATTTCGCCCTCTGCGAAAGGCGGCCAAGGCTCTGCCTTTGGAAACCGAAAGCTTTTGAAAAGTAAGATTGACAGAATGTACATATTCATGATATAATAAAGTGTTTAATAATAAAATAAAAGGAGTTTTAACCTTTATGAACAACAAAAATAGTTATGAAAGTCCTTTCTGCACACGATATGCAAGTGAGGAAATGCAGTATATTTTTTCCCCGGATAAGAAATTCACTACATGGAGACGCCTGTGGGTGGCTCTTGCAAGAGCTGAAATGAAGCTGGGACTTCCTGTTACTGAAGCACAGGTAAAAGAACTTGAAGAAAATATAAATAATATTGACTACGATATGGCAGAAGCCCGTGAAAAGGAAGTGCGCCATGATGTTATGGCTCATGTTTATACCTACGGACAGGCTTGCCCGGATGCGGAGGGAATTATTCATCTGGGAGCTACATCATGCTATGTAGGCGATAATACGGATGTTATTATTATGAGGGATGCCCTTCAGGTAATCAGAAGAAAGCTTATTAATGTTATTGCTCAGCTTTCAGATTTCGCTATGAAATATAAGGACATGCCTTGTCTTGCCTATACCCATCTTCAGCCGGCACAGCTTACAACAGTGGGCAAGAGAGCAACTCTCTGGACAAACGAACTGCTTATGGATTTAAAGGAAATTGAACGCAGAATCTCTGACCTTCAGCTTTTAGGCTCAAAGGGTACTACTGGTACTCAGGCATCGTTTATGGAGCTTTTCGAGGGAGATACTGATAAAATTAAACAGCTAGAACAAATGATTGCCGAGGAAATGGGCTTTGAAAGCTGCGTTCCGGTATCCGGTCAGACATATTCAAGAAAGGTCGATTCATTTGTCGTGAACGCTCTTGCAGGTATCGCTGAGTCTTGCAGCAAGTTCTCAAACGATATGAGAATTTTGCAGTCCTTTAAGGAAATGGAAGAGCCGTTTGAAAAGAACCAGATAGGCTCAAGTGCTATGGCATATAAGAGAAATCCTATGAGATGCGAAAGAATTACCTCCCTTTCAAGATATCTGATGATAGATTGTCTGAATCCTGCTTTTACTGCCGGAACACAGTGGTTTGAAAGAACTCTTGACGATTCCGCAAATAAGAGAATTTCTGTTGCTGAAGCATTCCTTGCAGCTGATTCTATACTCAATATAATGATTAATGTTACAAGCGGAATGGTGGTTTATCCTAAAATCGTCCGCAAGAGAGTTATGGCTGAACTGCCGTTTATGGCTACTGAAAATATTATGATGGATGCTGTTAAAAAGGGCGGAGACAGACAGGCTTTGCATGAAAGAATCAGACAGTATTCTATGGAGGCTGCAAAAAGAGTTAAGCAGGAAGGTCTGGAAAATGACCTCTGCGACAGAATAGTGGCAGATCCGATGTTTATGATAACAAAGGAAGAAATGGATTCTATTATGGCTCCGGAAAACTTTACAGGCAGAAGCTCTCAGCAGGTTGAAGAATTTGTAAATGAATTCGTAAAGCCGATACTGGACGCAAATAAGGATATTTTAAACGAAACATACGAGATGAAGAACTGAGATGCTTTCTTAATGGCTTACTTTTTTAAAAGGTCGAGACTTATGTATAATAAATCAGTAAAGTAAAATACGTCTAAAAAAGCGGTGAAATCCCTTGACATTTTGATTAATAAATAATATAATAATAATAATTGTCGGCATAGTGAAAATTTCAGTGCCGAAAAAAATAAAGATTAGGAGGCTTGAATGTGAAACAAGCAAAGAAACCGGTATTCTTTATAGTCTTTGCGCTTATAATTGTTTTTGCTGCATCAGTTGTATTCGGATTTACTTCCCAGTACGGCGATATTACAAAAACATACATAAAAGGCGTTAATGACATTCGTCTGGGTATAGATATACAGGGCGGTGTTGACGTAACTTTTGTTCCTGCCGACGGCGTTGACGCAACTGACGAACAGCTTGACTCGGTAATGGAGGTTATAAAGCTCAGACTTGCTTCATTGAATATCAACGACAGCGAGGTATATGAAGATACTGCAAACGACAGAGTAATCGTCCGTTTCCCGTGGCAGGCAGGCGAAAAGGATTTTGATCCGGAAGCGGCAGTCAAGGAACTGGGCGAAACTGCGGTTCTGTCTTTCAGAGTCGGAACAGACACTAATGAGGACGGCTCACCGGCAGGCGACCTTGTTCTTCAGGGAAGCGATATTAAAAAGGCTGAACCTATGAGACAGCAGGAAAGTGACGGTACATATTCCTATGTTGTATCACTGGAGCTTACAGATCAGGCAAAGGAAACCTTTGCTACAGTTACTTCTACAATGGCTGGTACAGGAGAATCAATTTCCATATGGATGGATAACAATATGGTTTCTGCTCCTACTGTAAATGAAGCTATTACAGACGGTAAGGCTGTTATATCCGGCAGCTTTACAGCTGACAGTGCTAAAAGTCTTGCAGACAAGATAAATTCCGGTGCACTTCCTTTCAAGCTTGAAACATCAAGCTTCAAGACTATTTCCCCGACACTGGGAAGCGGTGCACTTAAGGCTATGATCATAAGCGGTATTATTGCATTTGCATTTATTGCCATTTATATGACAATTCTCTATAAGATTCCGGGATTTGTTTCAGCAATTTCTATTATCGGACAGGTTTCTGTAACTCTGGCATGTATTTCGGGATGGTTCGGATTTATGTCGAGTTCCACACTTACTATACCGGGTATCGCAGGTATTATACTTACCGTTGGTATGGGTGTTGATGCAAACGTTATTACCGGCGAGCGTATCAGAGAAGAACTTAACTCCGGAAAGAGCCTTGATGCTGCACTTAAATCCGGATACAAGAGAGCATTCTCTTCAATCCTTGACGGAAACCTGACAAGTCTGATTGTTGCTGTGATTCTTATGGCTGCATTCGGAACACCTG
This sequence comes from Porcipelethomonas sp., assembly GCF_051893655.1. Classification (NCBI taxonomy): domain Bacteria; kingdom Bacillati; phylum Bacillota; class Clostridia; order Eubacteriales; family Oscillospiraceae; genus Porcipelethomonas; species Porcipelethomonas sp. The sequence goes on from NZ_JBJFHN010000059.1 coordinate 7,394, forward strand.
ACAGCTTCCTTGCCGGCGGACTTAACAAGGTATTGAGCCTGTTCGGAATTGGCGCTACAACAGAAGGTGTTATTTACTCATTCGGCTTTACACTGTTTGTAGGTACTCTTATGAACTTTGTAATGGGTGTATTTGCTTCAAGACTTATGGTTACTTCACTTTCAAGATTCAAAATATTCAGAAACAAGAAACTTTACGGAGGTGCAAGTAATGAATAATAAAGTATATGACATTTCCGGAAAGAAAAAAATATGGTTTCTTATTTCCCTTGTACTGATCGCTGCAATTATTGTTGTATCAGTTGTTAAGGGCGTTGAAATCGCAATTGAATTCAAGGGCGGTACTATTATCTCTTATTCCTATGAGGGAGATGTTCAGATAAAGGATGTTCAGAGTGATATCGAAGAGCTTCTTAATACTCCTGTAACTATTCAGGAGGGCGAAAATCTTTCAAGCGATTCCAACAGTGTTTCAATTTCATTCAGCTATGACAATGGTCTGACTGCTGAAGGTCAGAATGAACTGACAGCTTTGCTTCAGGAAAAATTCCCTGACAATAATATTGAAGTTCTTGATTCCAATGACGTAAATCCTACATCTGGTAAGGAATTCTTTATAAAGTGCATAATCGCTTCCGCTCTTGCAGCAATAATTATCATTCTTTATATCGCTTTCAGATTTAAACAGATCAGCGGCTGGTCTGCTGGTGTGTGTGCGGTTATAGCTCTTATTCACAACCTGATTTTCGTGTTCGGTACTTTTGTTGTATTGGGATATGAAATCAATTCAAACTTTATTGCTGTAATTCTTACAATTTTAGGTTACTCAGTAAATGATACTATCGTTGTATACGACAGAATCAGAGAAAACAAAAGTATAATGCCTAAGGCATCTGTTGCTGAACTGGTTAATGTGAGTGCGTCACAGTCACTGAGACGTTCTATCAGGACATCCGTTACCACTGTTTCAACAATGTTAATTGTAAGTATTGTAGCTTATATTTATCATGTAAATTCAATTCTGAGCTTCTCTATTCCTATGATCGTAGGTATGGTTGCCGGAACATATGCAAGCCTTTGTATTGCTTCTCCGCTCTGGGTATGGTGGAACGAGAGAAAAAGCAAGAAAAAAGCAGCTAAATAATAATTTTCAAGCCGGAGGATCCTGATTCCTCCGGCTATTATTTTTTTAACCAGCCTTTTGAAAAAGGCTGGGCGAAAACTTTCAGACGTGGCTTTCTTTTATGGGTTCATT
>NZ_JBJFHN010000059.1:8747-14515 GCF_051893655.1 Porcipelethomonas sp.
TTTGAAAAAGGCTGGGCGAAAACTTTCAGACGTGGCTTTCTTTTATGGGTTCATTTAAATAAGGCTAGACAGCTTGCTTTTTTCAAAAAAAGTAAGGGGTTGAAATAAAAAAAAGACTGTGTTATAATAAAAAGGTGTCAGGACATATATTTAAAATAAAAAGGATTAGAGGAAAGTGACATATTCAAGAGAAAAAACTGTATGCTTTACCGGTCACCGTCCGGAAAAGCTGCCGGGATACGGCGAAGTTGAAAATCAGGTGCTGAGAGTAATAAAAAGTATGCTTTACTTTCAGATATATCAGGCTGCGGAAAACGGCTACAAGTATTTTATTTCGGGACTTGCAAGGGGTGTTGACCTCTGGGCTGCGGAATATGTTTATGATATAAAAAATCGCTTTCCCGATATTAAGCTTATATGCGCTAAGCCTTTTGTGGCTCATGGCGAAAGCTTTAAGGGAGATGATTTGTGGTGCCTTTCAAATATACTGGAAAAGGCAGACGAAATAGTATGTGTTTCTGAGGAGTACTCAAGAGACTGCTATAAGCTCAGAAATCAGTATATGGTTGACAGGTCATCAAAGCTTATTGCTGTTGTGGATGACTATAAAAGCGGTACGGGACAGACTATAAACTATGCCCGCAAAAAAGGGCTTGAAATAAATATAATCAATGTAAAGGATTATGTTGCAGCCAGCAGCGGAAAAAACAACGGCAGGAAAAACGGACTCATTTATCTTGACTGATTTGTTGAAAAATACTATTGACAGCTTAAACTGTCCGTGGGCAGAAAGACTTTCAACATTTTCAACACAGTTTTCAACAATTTGTATATTAACGGTTTAAAAATGTATGAACATAAAGAAAATCCTGTAAATACGGGACTTTAAAAAAGGAGTTATTCAAATGAAAAGAAAAAAATCAGGAAGCGTTGCAATTCCGTTTTTGCTGACTTTCTTAATCTCACTTATTATAATCGGCGGTATTGCAATGGTTATTTACGATAAAATCAACAGTGACGATTCTTCACTTATTACAATGACCAATGAGGCGGGTACTCTCTCAGCGGAGGACAATCATACGATTCTTCTGATTCTGGATCTGAGTGATACTCTTGATATGCCTGAAGATTATTACGGTGATGATGAATATTATGAAGACGAGTATTACGAAGACGAATATTATTATGATGATGAAGAAGAAGAAACCTATGACTGGGAGGTTGACGAAACATACACGAAGGAAACTTATCCTGAACCATATACATTTATTGTAATGAGATCACAGCCTGTTGACAAGAAAATTACATTTATGGGAATTCAGTCGGATATGCTTGCCGGAGAAGATAATAAACCTGTTGAGGATATTTATTTAAATGACGGGGATTCAGAAGTCAGAAACTCTCTTGAATATACTCTGGGAATACAAATCGACAGATATATGACCTTTGACTCGGAAAGCTTCAAAAAAGCATGCAATATTTTGGGCGGAGTAACATTTGCTGTTCCTAAGGGAATAAGCGGACTCCCTGAATCTGACGGGGAACAGTATCTTTCGCCGGAACAGATGGAAAAAATTATAAGCTTCGGCGGTTATGCCGGAGGAGAAACTCAGCGTATTTCAACAGCTTCTTCTCTTATTACAGCTATGATAAACCAGACAAGCGGAAAAAGAATTTCAGAAAATCTTGACAATAACTTTGAAACTATTATAAATATGGTGGACAGCGATATTTCTGCAGTTGATTATAATAACAGAAAATATGCAATAAAATTTATGCTTAAATACAGTGATCCTGATGACAGTGAATCCCGTTCCACAAGGGCACAGTTTGTAACTCCTTACGGATCTCAGAAGGAAGACGGTTTTATTGTTGATAATTATTTTACTGAGGATATAAAAGCGTATTTTGACGAATATGACCCGAATAACGAAAATAAAGTACAGGAAGAAAATACAGATTCGGAGAACAGTGAAAATGAATAATATATTTGATTCACACGGACATTATACTGAATCTGCCTTTGATGCGGACAGAAAGGAACTTCTTGAAAGTCTGCCGGAAAAAGGCGTCAGAAATATTGTAACAGTTGCGGCATCTCTGGAGGACTGTCCGAAAATTCTTCAGATGGTGTCGGAATATGATTATATTTACGGAGCATTGGGCGTTCATCCGGAAGCTGCTGACTATACTCCGGAGGATTTTATTCAAAAGCTTGAGGAGTATATAAAATCCTCAGAAAAAATAAAGGCTCTGGGAGAAATCGGACTTGACTATCATTATGAAAATTATTCAAAAGACAAACAGATCTGTCTTTTTAAAAGACAGCTGGAGCTTGCAAAAAAGCTTGATATGCCGGTTATAATCCATTCCAGAAATGCAGCAGCTGATACTATGGAAATCTTAAGGGAATATAAGCCAAAGGGCGTTGTTCATTGCTTCAGCGGCAGCGAGGAAACCGCAAAAGAAGTTATTTCACTGGGTATGTATATAAGCTTTACCGGAGTTTTAACTTTTAAAAATGCTAAAAAAGCCTGTAAGGCACTGGAAGAAGTTCCTCTGGACAGGCTTATGCTTGAAACTGACTGTCCATATATGGCGCCTGAACCTTTCAGAGGTCAGCGCTGCGACAGCAGTATGATCGATAAAATTGCCCTTAAGGCCGGAGAAATAAAAGGAAAAACTGCTCAGGAAATGCTTGATATAACCTGTGAAAACGCTTTGAAATTCTTCGGGATAAAATCGGAGGAAAATCTGAAATTTGAAGCGTCACATTAAATTAATTGTAATTATTGGTACAATACTTGTAATTGTATATATTTTTATAGTTTTATGGTACAATGGAATAGTATGGCCGAATACACCTTCAAAAAAAGAATATCCTGTGAGAGGAGTCGATGTTTCCTCATATCAGGGGGAAATCGACTGGAATGTCCTTGAGGATCAGAATATTGATTTTGCATTTATCAAAGCAACTGAAGGCAGCGGATATGCTGACAGCTATTTCAAATCCAATTTTGAAAATGCTTCACTGACTGATATCAGAATCGGTGCGTATCATTTTTTCAGCTTTGACAGTTCCGGAAAAACTCAGGCTGAAAATTTTATAAATACTGTCCCGAAAACTGATAATATGCTGCCGCCTGTAATCGACCTTGAATATTATGGGGAATATGGGGTAAATCCTCCGGACAGTGATGAAACAAGAAAAAATCTTCAGTGCATGTCGGACATGCTTTGCGATTATTACGGTATGAAGCCTATAATATATGTGACTGATGTTACATATGAAAGGTATATAAAGGGGTATTTTCAGGAAAATGATATATGGTACAGAAGCATCTGGAAAAAAGCTATGCTTTCAGATAAAAGAAAATGGACATTCTGGCAGTACTGCAACAGGGGACGCCTTGACGGATATGAGGGCGCAGAGCAGTATATTGACCTGAACGTCTTCAGCGGAAGCAGAACGGAATTTGAAAATTATCCTGATAAAAGTTAAAAGCAACAGGAAAGACTTGACATAATAGTGTAAATATTATAAAATATTCAAAGGAAAAAAGAAAGAAAATGAATGGAGAATGATATGGCGAAAAAATTCTCACTTGGCTTAACTGATATTATAGCCGAGCATAAGGGACAGTTAAAAAAAATTTGGATGCTTGCAGTCAATGACCTTGTGAAGAAGTACAAGGGCGCTGTTATGGGACCCCTGTGGGCAATTATTAAACCTACATTCACCCTTTTTATACTTTGGTTCGCTTTTACCGTCGGAATCAGAGGCTCAGGTATGGTAAGCGGGTATCCACGATTTATTTTTATGCTTTCAGGATATATACCGTGGTTTTTTATCAGCGAGGTAATAGTCGGCGGTTCACGGTCTATAAGACAGAACAGTCAGTTTGTTACAAAACTTTCTTTTCCAGTTTCAAATATTATGACATTCTGTATGTTGTCCTCACTTATAATACATCTGGGTATGTGTGTGATAATGTATATTATCCTTATCTGTAACGGATACGGACCGTCTGTATATAATTTACAGATTTTCTATTATATGCCGCTTATGTTTTTGTTTTTCCTGGTACTTTCCTGGGCAACTGCACCTTTAAGCGCATTCAGCCGTGATTTTGAAAACCTTATAAATTCTTTAATTACCGGACTTTTCTGGCTTTCAGGAATATTCTGGGATACTTATGATGTAAGTAACCCGATTTTAAAAAGACTTATGTATTTTAATCCTATAAATTATTTTATAAATGGATACAGAAAGACTTTTCTTTATGATATATCAATATTTGATAAGAATTACACAACTGAATTAGTAGTGTTTTATGCTGAATTTATTCTGCTGATTTTTATCGGATCTCATTTTTATAAAAAACTCAGAAAAATTCTTCCGGATATTCTTTAAAAGGAGAGCGTATTTTATGAGTGAAACTGTTATAAAATTTGACCATGTAAGCAAGGAATATTTTCTGTATAAAAACGAAAAGGCTCGTTTTAAGGCGATCTTTACCAACAACAAGGGAGTAAAGCGTCATCAGGCATTGAAAGATATAAGCTTTGAAATTCATGAAGGCGAATCTGTAGGTATTATCGGCAGAAATGGTGCCGGAAAATCTACTTTGCTTAAAATGATTACCGGAGTATCATTTGCTACTGCCGGAGAAATTACTGTAAAAGGAAAGGTTGCTGCTCTTCTGGAGCTTACTGCCGGATTCTCAGCAGATATGACAGGCAGAGAAAATATTTATTTAAAATGCTATCTTCTGGGACTTGATAAAAGTGAAATAAAAGTTATAGAAGAAAATATAATAGAATTTGCATGCTTGGGAGAATATATAGATCAGCCGGTAAGAACTTATTCAAGCGGAATGAAAATGCGTCTTGGATTTGCAATTAATATCAATATCAGACCTGATATTCTGGTTATTGACGAAGCGTTAAGCGTAGGGGACGCAGAATTCAGAAAAAAGTGTGAAGCCAAAATAAAGGAACTGAGAAATTCCGGAATTACAGTCTTGTTTGTAAGCCATTCTATGAATGCTATTAATGAAACCTGTGACAGGGCAATTTATCTGTCCGGCGGTAAAATTGAGTATGACGGAAATGTTAAGGAAGCTTTTGAAAAGTATAATAAGAAAAAGTAACCTACTTTTTTGAAAAAAAAGTAGGCAAAAAACTTTCAGACGTGGTTTTCTTTTATTCGTTCTCTTGCATTAGGCTCGACCATTTACTAAATGGAAGCCTGAGGAAAAATTTGAAAAAAAGCAGGTAAAAAACTTTCAGACGTGGCTTTCTTTTATTCGTTCTCTTGCATTAGGCTCGACCATTTACTAAATGGAAACATGAGGAAAAATATGAAAAAAGTAAGATAAAGGCTTTTAGATGTGATTTTCTTTTTATGAAAATAAGCAACACTAATTTTCGATGTTTTAAACAAAACAAGCTCGAAAACTTGTTTAAAATGACGAATTTCAAAAAACCTATTGACATTTTGAAAATAACAGTGTATAATAATAAAGCTGTTTGACGAGAAAGCAGTGAACTGGAACGAACGAGGCGTAACTCAGTTTGGTAGAGTGCTTGGTTTGGGACCAAGATGCCGCAGGTTCGAGTCCTGTCGCCTCGACCAGTTTTTTGAAAAAATAAAAAAAGTGCTTGACAAGTACATTTTTTTATGATATAATATATAAGCATTCTTAATGATGCTGGTGTAGCTCAGTTGGTAGAGCAGCTGATTTGTAATCAGCAGGTCGGGGGTT
>NZ_JBJFHN010000060.1:0-9126 GCF_051893655.1 Porcipelethomonas sp.
TGTGAATTTGAGAAAATTTTATGTGCATAAGAACAAATTACACTATTTATTATACCCTCTTGCTATTATTTTGTCAAGCAGCATAAATTATGGGAACACGATATTTCGACGAGCTTTATTTACTCGTTGAAATACCGTAAATACTGTGGAAAAAGCACAAGTGACTGTTGACATTTATACTATTTTGTGGTATCATGTACTATATATAAGTATAACTATTTGTAGAACATTGTCGCATCGTCAAATGATTTCTTATAGATTATGCGAACTTCTTTTGGTTTATTGTTTATAGAAATATTCAGAACTTACAAAGGTATCAAAAACAGGATTCAAGTCTGTTAGGATATACTGTACTATAGTTTACATAGGAGGTCAGGCATATGAAACAGTTGATAAATAATCATAAACAGTCTGACGTTTCTGATGAGTTAAAACAGAAAAAAAGGGTCAGAAACGCCCTGTTGATTAAATTGTCAGTCATGCTTGTTATAACTATTATTGTTATATTTTTATTCATTTCTGTTGCTTGGTTTACTATGAATAGAGAAGTTAGCGGGAATGGTATGGAGATGGCAGCACAAGGTGATAATTATACGCTTGAAATGATAGGTAATTCCAATGGACTGTATTATGATACCTATCATTCCGAGGTGATGGATTCTGATTCGGTTATATGGACAATGTGTCCTGCAGATGGTAATGGCATAGAGCAGAATTTTGGAAATTATGCAGCAACAGAAGATGATGGAATCTATCCTGGATGCAGCGGGTATGTATCATTTAATATCATACCAAATGTTGAGAGCGAAATTTCACTCAATTTTGCATTTGAGTTGCTGGGATACAACGCAGAATCAAATGATGAAAATGGCATTAACATGGTACCGTTGGATAAAACCGAAGATGCGGATGTAATAAACTATTTGAACGGACATATTCTGCTGTTTGAAAATTATGATAAAGATACTAAAAAATACTCCAATCTGATTCAGACTTCCGAAGATATGAAACGAGTTATGACAAAAAAATTTAATGGCAAAGATACGAAGACTCAGGTTGATATTTATTGGGTATGGCCGCTGACGCTGAGCAATTTGATTAAAGTTGATGATGCAACAGAGTTGCTCTGCAGTGAAAGTGACATGACCACAATGGAAAGTTTTATTGTTTCAAATCCACAGTACTTCATGAGAGGTATCACAGTTGATGAAGATACTCCATTGACCGTTGATGAGCTCAAAAACAACTACGCTCTTTACGGCAGCAAATATGATCAGGCAGATAATATTATCGGAGTTCGTGTACGTTATCTGCGCCTGAAAATGACAATTTCGTGAAAGAAGGTGCATCGATGAATCGCATAAAAAAGATGTATCAGAATTTGAATAAAATGCAGAAAATTCAGGTGGTTCTTGCATCCGTCATTACTCTCATATTTCTTGCAGAAATTCTGGTTTATGCATGGTTTGCTCTTTCATCGAATAAAGCGGAAACTATGACAAAGGTACAGGAGCCTAAAAATCTGGATATTCGAGCCGGCAACGCTGAGTCAATTGAATATTTTGATCTGAACGATATAAATATCGAGGAGATAACTGCAGATTCTCCAAAGTGTTATGTTTTCTGCGTAGTGACCGGAAGCAGTAAAACATTATATGATCTCCAGATTGCACATACAACTAATATTCCATTTACATATACTCTTTACAGGGCTGAAGTAGGTACTGAAGAGGATGCCAATACTGTACCCTACATCACACATGACAGCACTCCTGAAACAATTTACTACAAGCGTGTCGGGGAGGAGCTTAAGTTAACGTCTCTTAATGATGATAAGGATAATATAGAAAACTATGGAAGAAAACTTGGCGAAAAGAATGATAAATACTATGATCTTGTGTATAATGCTGATGACTCTCCTGAGATATATGCAGTTGCCAAATATGAGCAGGTAACGGAACTGGAAACAAAGGATCCAGATCACGATTTTTATATTTTAGAACTTGGCGTTGAAACGGATAATAGTGCAACAGGATTTCTGAAATGGAATAGTAATGAGAATAATAAGGAGACGGATATTATCTACATTACTGCCAACAGAACAACTAGATAATGATTAGTAAATGAGTAAAATTGAAGATGCACAGAGGTGATAGAATGAAAACAATTCTGCATAAAATAGCCAAGTACTGGCCGTTGATATGGTTAATACTATCTATTTCTGCTGTACTCGCATTGACAGTTTTAGGTGCATATACCGGCGTAAACTCGGTAAAGCATGTACTATCAACACAGGCTCCTTCCGGTGTTTTGTTTTCATCGAATTCTCTTAAAGCGTCTACAGGCAACAGCACAATTAGCAGTACACAGCGTCTTTCTTCACAGGAATATGATATTACTGTATGTAACTACGAGCAGATTAAGGCAGCTGAGCCGAATTCGGAAGACATAACATATAATCTTACTGCATCTCTTCAAGTCAGAATTGACGACAGTTACAAGAATTTATCTGATCTTGACGAAACAAAAAAAGAAGAATATGTTAAGCTTTTAGAAAATCGTTCCTACAAAATAAAGATGCAGCAGGACGACGGCTCAGGTGATTCTGATGGATCTGAATATAATCTTGTGGATGAAGAAAATTATCAGCACATATTTACAGGATACAAACTAACAGGTAATCAGCTCTCTACTGATGTATTTCGCATCACATTTGACGCAAGTGAATTGGAAGATACCGAACCTGATTTCTATATTTTTATAAAAGCAGAACCTACTTCACCAAGCGGTATTGAATCTGTTCAGAATCTTTATTGTGCGGCACAGAGTGCATCTGAGGCATCTGCGTGGAGCGGTAGTTTGCTGGAGTCAGATTGTGAAACTGTGGATTATGACTTTTATAACTATATCCTTTCCGGAAACGGAAAGGGTACAATTGAGGTTATGTGGGATAGTACAATGTTCGAGGTAAATCCATTCTTCCTTGAAATGGAACAAACGAACGTTGAAACAATTTCTGGAGGAACCCATGCCGGCTGGTCAAAAATTACTCTGGAAGTTGACTCCACCAAAGAGAACCGTTATGATATCCAGTTATATAAGACCAGTAACGACATCACTTCATACACGGGTGCGTATAATGCAAGCCAATATATTGACTGCATTTTCACAAATGGTGTAGAATGAAAGGCGGCGGTGAAATGAAAAATAAAAAAATGAAAAAAAGAATCGCCAGTTTTATAACAGCGGCAGTAATGCTGTCCGGCATGCTTCCGCTTGAATATGTCCGTGACATAAACTTTCCTCATATATCCCTGCCGCAGCTTGCTTTTCCACAGTTGACGGCAAGTGCGGAAGATGAGTTTGTTGAAAGTAATGGCTGGGTGACAATAACTTCAGCGGCGTCATTTAAAACCTATTGCGATAACTATAATTCCGATTCTTCATTTGCCCAAAATCACCAAAATGACAATATCAACCTAAATCTGATAGACGATACTACAAATCGAGGTACATTTCCTGCTGATCTGGTTGGTCTGGGAACATCTGATTATCCTTTTGCAGGTTCTGTAATGCTGCCGGATAATGGTCAGATAGGCGATTTTACGCTTAGTATGAATGGACCTTTGTTCAGTTATGTCTATGATTCCGTAAAGCTTATATCCAATAGTGGCAACAACTCTGAAACCACCGCTGTTTTTAAGCGACTTGGCAATGTGGACAGTGGAACAAGCAAGCCTCTGCTGGCACAGTATGTTATACATGATCCAGATACAGATGCAGAATCGGCAAACTGGACTGTCAGACTTTCAAGTGATAACACCTATACTTATTCGGGTGTTATCGGAGAAATATGTAACGATGCAAAGGTAAATCTTACCTTTGAAAATCAATCAGGTAAAAATGTAGTATTCAGTGCTTCAGAAGATGATATAGATTATGTGGCAGATGCCGGAATTATTTGCGGCAAAATGGGTAATGGCTCATCATTAAATCTGACTTATACTGAATCAGATTCAGCGCTAACAACAACATCAACAATCACCTCCGAAAACGGAAACGCCGGAGGTCTTGTAGGTACAATGGCGGGTAATGCAGAACTAACCATTAATGCAATGCCGACAACTTCCCGCAATATTACCGCTTCAAATGGATATGCAGGCGGAATAGTGGGAGAAATGACCTCTGACAACAACATTATTGTACAAACACAAACAGACGAAGCGATTGCGGTAAATAGCGGTACAGTAACATCGGCAAAAGGCGCCGGAGGATTTTGCGGACACTACACAAATAAAGTTACTACATCCTTTGATTTATCAAAATATAAAATTACCACTACTGCAGTATATGGACAATACTGCGGAGGTGTTTTCGGTGTGCTGGAAAATAATAAAGCAGAGAGTGAATCCTCCATTGAATACACAATCACTGGGGCTTCTGGGGATGCACTTACTGTCACATCCGGAACTGACACAACCTATGCAAACACAGGCAGTTTCGGAGGAGTTATTGGAAAGTACACAACAGATGATTTGAAAAACAGCCTGTTACTCACCGGACTTTCTGTAACTGCTATATCACAGGCAAGCTTTAATTCTTTCGGCGGTGCGATTGGTCTGGTGAATTCTGCGGCTTATATCAAGGCAGAAAACGTAAATATAACAGCCCAAGGAACAAATATGCGCACAACTATAAACAAAAACGACTGTCCGAATTATGCATATTTTGGCGGCCTGGTTGGTGCAACTGCAAAGGAAAATGATGAATCTGCAAATGGCGTACTTATTGATCTTGGTAGCTTCGCTCTAAGTGCAAATGAGGATTTTTGTGGCGGCGGTGTGGTCGGACAGTTTTATAACGGCGTACTGCGTCTGAGCGGCACAACAGATATGAGTAGAGCTAAGTCTGCAGGCGACTATATAAAGGAAGATAGCTATACAAAAACAAATAATAAACGTATGCGTTTTGCAAGCTACGGTCAGCTTGTGGGTACTAATGATAATGTACTTGTCTATGCACTGGGAAACGGATCAGATACAAATTGGACTTTCAATCGTTCAAGCGAAGCAGTTTCCGATGACCTGGGTACTTGGGGTGAAGTTGTAAGAATTTCGAATATTGAAACAGATGTTCTTACATTCGATTCAACGGAACACACTGTTACAATAAAATCTGCTTCTACATCTATTGGAACAGTATCTGATTTTGTAAAGACTGCCCTCAATATTCAGCTGAATCAGAGAACTCATTATGACTGTTTAAAGTTTGAAGATACTACGAATAGTACTCATGAAACTCTGCTTGCCAGTGAGATTACGCTTACCGCAGATATTGATCTTTCCGGCACAGGTGTAAACGGTTTTATGCGTGACGGCTGTGGTATTGACGTGAATAATACTGATCCGGTTTCAAAAATAGATAAAGACAAAATCGGCGATGTCGGTTCTTTTACAGGAACACTGAATGGCGGCAATCATACAGTAAAGCTTTCTATTGGCGAAATCTATGGCGAATATACTGAAGGGCAGACTGAGGGTATAGGGCAAATCTATCGTCACCAGTACAATGGCCTATTCTCAGTTGTCGGTGATGGTACTAACGTAACAGCCAATATCCAAAAACTTACAGTAGACGGAACTATCACTGTATGCAATGCAGGACCGGATGGTATGTTTATCGGCGGTGTTGCTGCACGCTCACATGGAAATGTAACACTTGATTCCATAATTGCACAAGAAACGATAAATTATTATGAGGGTGCAAACGCTCCTGTTGATAGTAGTAAAAATCTTGGAAAGAATATCGGCGGCTTTATCGGATATGTAAGTAATAATAGTATAATTGTAACTATATCCGGCATCAGTGAAGCATCACCAGAAATCAATTTAAGTGGATATCATCAAAGCTGGAATGTATATGGTGGTGCGATCGGTAAAGTTGTTTCTAATTTATTTACCATAAACATTGCACAAGCTGAAAGCGACAGCCTTACAGTTAAAATGAATTCTGATGTGTCCGGAGTTACAACTGTAGGTACAGGCTCTGACGGCGGCGGTCTGATTGGTTATATTATCAGCACAGGAAATTATAGCAATAGAGCAGTCAATATCAAAAATCTTGTTTTTGACAGCTGTGTAGTCGCAAATGCTTCTTCAGAAAAAGGCGGCGGTTTTCTCGGTTATTCATGGCTTAATACCACTGTGAAAATTGACGATGTGGAAGTCAAGGACGAAAGCAAAATAAAAAACACGCCGATTAACAATTCAAAATCTAATGATGTTGGCGTAATGTGCTATAATGCAACTGGAAAATGGACTGTTGATTCACTTACAATAAGCAATATGACCATGGATGAGGGAGCAGGTCAATCCCTCGGCATGATCGTGAACAAGGCTTATGAAGGGGATAATGGCTTGTACCTTGATGTTCTGAACAGCGGTTATACTCTTACAGAAAGCGGCATTACACTTCCGGATTCAATCAGTATATATGACGAAATAGCAGCTTATAGTGCGTCGGATGTCATAAACGGCGGCAACGGTGCAGGTGTAGTGTCTATTGATATGAACAACACTCGTGAAGGAACAGGCGTAAAAATAACAGAAACAGGTACATATCAGAATCGTATTTCAAGCAAATTTGCTATATTTGCAAATCTTAATTCACGATACTACTATAATCTTAATCATATTGATACTGATGACGGCGGTCAGTACCTGCTTAAGTGGAGCGTAAGTAAATATGCGGCAAGTAATATTAGCGGTGAATTCACTGCAACTACCAATCCGCTTGGAACGACTGATTCTGACAAAGACGCCGACCTTACAGGCTTGTCATTTTATCCTGTTCCGGATGCAGGGGACAACACAATAGGCAATTTAAACCTCACTTTTGACTACAGCATTATCAAAAGTACAGAAGAAATAATAAGTGATACAGACAGCTATGTCCGTAATCCCGGTGCAGAGAATCAGCATTATCTTATGCAGTCGGGTCTGTTTCTGAATCTGACTGAAGGAAAGACACTTACAATCAACGGTAATCTTACCCTGAATGGGAACTTCCTTTCAGTTGATTCTTACAAAGGTGTTCTCATCAGTGATACTATGAAAGGTAATCTTGACTGCTCAAGCGGATCTATCCTGCTGAATGGTATCAAACCTAACGATACAACCAGTTATCTCCTTATCAACAATATTATACGTGATAGCACTACATCTGCTTCTCTCTCAATGAAGCTGAGTAATGTCAGCACCGGAGAGGGTTACACTAAAGATGATACAACTGCTCAGATAGCAAAAAGTCTGATAGGTGCGGTATCCGGTCCCGGTCTGAGTATTGAATTTTCCAAGATAAAGCTTGATTCAAGAACTTCAAACGACAGCATTAGTGGTGCAACAGATGAACAAATAACTGTTCTTGACACTGCTTATAATACTAAAAATTCTATTTTCACTGATGCAACCTTACTTGATTCTATAAAATCAGATGATACCAGCGTACTTGTATACAACTATACATTTGATGACGACTGGGGAACAGGTACCCCAAGAAACGTCACATACGGTAAGGAAATCACAAGTTCTGTTGAATATGCAGAACAGGAAAAACAGTATTACGGTGATAAGCGCTATTATACAAATCCGCTGACTGCACCTGGTGATAGTTCTGGTGAGTTCAATTTTTCAACAGGTTTTCTGAAGTACGTGAGCACTAATTATAACAGCGACAAAGAAAATGGTCTTTACAGTCGTGAACTGAAAGTAAATGTAATGACGCTTGCTCTAAATGTAGGCTGTGGCACTTACAATGACCCGTACATCATCACAGACGGCAAACAACTTGAGGCTGTGTCAAAGTTCATTAGCGGAGGAAGTACAAGTTCCTTGTCAAAAGTAAACCTTCCGAAGGACTATGAAAGCTTTGATAGTTTAGCTGAAAACACAACAGGCAGCCGTTGGTGTACGGATAAGGACGGCAATGACTATCATGCAGAATATGTTCCGAATAGCGGTGCAACAGGCTATGAATCAACTGCAGAAGATGCGGAAGACTGGACAAGTCAAAATGTGCAGTACTACCTTGCAAACGCATATTACAAAATCAATGCTAATATCGAAGTAAGTGATTTTCTGGGACTTGGCGGTACAACGGCAAATACGGCCTTCCGTGGAGTAATTGTTGGTGAAAAGAATGAAGACGGCACGCCTAAGTACACAATAACAAATAGCAGTGATAAGCCCTTTATAAATGTTTCAAACGGCTGTGTGGTCAAGGATATCAATATTGCCGTGACAGCAGATGTTGCATTGTCACAGACAGAAAAGGGCAGTGCAAATGCCGCATTCGGTTATGTTTCAAAATGCAGCTATTACGGCGGCATGATCGGAGAGATCATGGGCGGCGACAATATCATTGATAACTGTTATGTAACATTCAAAGATGGTCAGAAAGTTACACTGAGCGGCGATTATGGTATGCTCTGCCCGGTTGGTTCTTATGTTGGCGTTATAGTGTTCGGCGGACTTATCTTCAAAAATATGGATGCTGTAACAGCGAATAGCAATGCAGGTAACTTTAAGGTATATTATACTGGAAGTGAAGAAACGAACCTTACAGCGGAATCAAGCAAAGGGGCAATCTATGTCAATCCTCTGGTTGGTCGTGTGATAAATGGTTATGCGGTCAATGAAACAACACAGTTTTCCGTGACCGAAAATAACGAGTATCATGATGATGCTGGTACAGAAAGAGCCGGCACACCTCACTCACTGAAGAATACTGCAAAGCATTATACTATAGCAGATATCAATATAAATGAAACAGAAAAGCTTGATGTCAGCAAAGTGCCGACAAGTACAACAGATGATGGAGAAATCAATATTCCGAATTCACAGGCATTGTTTGTGCTTTCTCTGATTACGCAGTCTCTTGCAGGAACTGCAAATACTGCAATCGGAGATTATAATAATTCTCTGTCTTATGGTACATATGGCGGCACTGATCCTACCGTCGTCTATGGCATGAGCCACACTGCTGACTATGATGAGATAGGAACAGATGAAACAGATAGTGCTGCTGTTTCTGATTATAATGATTCTGTTAGTAACTATGATACAGCTG
>NZ_JBJFHN010000060.1:9226-14440 GCF_051893655.1 Porcipelethomonas sp.
GATAGTGCTGCTGTTTCTGATTATAATGATTCTGTTAGTAACTATGATACAGCTGGCAATAATGCTGTGCCTTATATTATCAGGCATTATACAAAGAAAACAGCTGATGTAACCAATATTATAACAGAAACAACTTATCAATCTTATACAGGCGATGTTGCCGGTTTGGACGGGAAGACATTTCGTATATCCAATAGCAATGGAGCTAAGCAATATTTTGGAAACGGAATAAATAATAACAAGCTAACATATACATCAAAAGATGCAGATGCTGCTCTTTGGACTTTTGAGAAATCTTCTGACAGCACTTACTATATTTTTACATATGTAAATGAAAGTAAAAAATATATGTGTATGGATGGAACTAATGGAAATATGTCATTAGCTGATAGTAAAGATGCTGCAACTGCTTTTACAGTAATATACTATAACAATAAATTTGTTTTAAATAATAAGTTATATTATGTCAATAGATTTGGTGGTTCTAATTTAACTGGATTTGCAGGTTGGACCAAATATGCCGATGATAAAGGAAGTCAACACGATCTTGAGCAACAAATAATAACAGAAAGAGAAGAAATAATCTATGGTGGTTATCCTGCCCGCTGTGTAACAAGCACATCTGGCTATTATGACATAAATCTCACAGGAAGTGATGATTATGTTTTGCCGGATTGTTTCAGAGGATTGGGTACAGTCGGATTTTATGATGACCAAAATCAGGGAGATGAGAAAGAGACAACAGGCTATGCGGACAGAATTAAAAATAGATATTGCATGAAAGTTGACGTGTTTGACGGAAAAAATCGTACCATTGATGAAGATATATATCTGAATAAGTATAAAAACGACAACTATTTTGATGTTTTACATGTAAATTCCAGTGCGACTCAAGTAATTGCCGGTGGTACTGCTGCTAATGTTAATCATAACAGTTTGTATCATGGAATAGGATTTTTTGACAGTATAGTTATGAGCAGTGATAACAGCATTATTTCTAATTTTACTTTATCAGGTTCCATTAGTACAGATGTATTTGAAGATAACGGAACAATACTAGCTTCAGCAGTCGGTGCTCAATATTTAGGTCTTGCTTCTGGCGGTGTTGTGGGCTGGTCATTAAATGGAACATGGTGTAACTTTAGTAACATCATGTTGGATAAGTTATCAGTAAGAGGAGCGTGTCAGGCCGCAGGCTTACTGGGCTACTCTGGAAATAAATCAAAAACGATATATATCAATGTTACTGAATGCAGCGCTGATAATCTTTCACTCTCTTTATATGCTACACAAACACAAACAAATGGTTCAGGAACAAATGTAAGAAGCGCAATGGGTGCATTTGTCGGAAAAGTTAAAGAAGGAGGCGTAAGAGTATACGGCACAGCTTTGGGATCAGCAAACAATGATCCTGCAAATTTTTCTACTGTAAAGTTTTCAAAGTTTATTACTTATAATCATGCAAGTGTAGCAGCAGGAGGTCTTGTCGGTTACGCCGGAAACGGCTGTCAGGCTTATGATATGCACGTTGAATCACAAACAAGTGCTTCTCCAATAACTATAGGAAATACAGCTGTTGCTAAAGCTGGTGGCATTGTTGGACTTATGCAGCCAGTCAGTGAAGGTAACTCGGACTGTGTTGCAGAGTTCATTAATTGTGAAGTAAAAAATATAAATATACAGGCTATGCACGCGGGTGGATTATACGGCGGTACATGGTCAAATAATTGGTCTGCATATAGTATCAAAATTGAAAACTGTAAAGTTACAGGTGATGCAAGTAAGCATAATACAATTATTGCCATTCAAGGATATGACGTAGATGCTAAAGTAAATGTATCATATGCTGGTGGACTTGTGGGACATGGTTATGTTGTTTCTGCAGCCGGAGAAGGTGCAAATATAGAAATATCAAACTCACGGGTTTCCAATTATGACATTTCCTGTGCAAATATTTCAAATAATAATTGCGGAGCAGGAGGATTTATAGGTTATGCAAACGCATACGGCACAAATAGTATTGTATGTTATATTCATGACAGCGCAGTTGAAAATTGTGAGATAGGAGCAACCGACAACTATGCAGGCGGTGCAATTGGCAATCTTGCAGAAAACACTGAAAATAAGCTGCTGGGCTACAACATCAAGCTTGACAGAGTTACATCAGCCTCCGAAAAAATGGGTGCATGGGTCGGCTACATGGATACAAAAGACACGACAACATCAATCCAGTTCACCGGCATGGCAATCTACGGAAATGGCTTTTCCAAAAATATAGGCAACTGGACAGAAGACCAGAATAAATCAAATACAAATGCCTCATTCGTTTTCGCAGATTACAGCGGCAAGTGCAATGAAGTTGCTTCAGCAGAATCTGCAGAAAAGTCCGGACTGAATTACGCTGAAGACACCCACGTAGAAATGCCCTGCTATCCATATGTCAATGTCTATCCTCAGTCCTCTATGGGAACAGATGAAATCATATCTGGTGACGGTGCGGTGCTTTGTGATACTCCTAACGGTGAAGGTACAGGTAGTAAGACTATGGCGGCAAAGCTTCTGGCGGATATTAAAGCTAATTCAGATTCACGAAGGTATACTACATTTTCTGACGCTGTAATAAGCGGTGAAAATACAATTGGTTACTACCTTGAGCGTTCAGTGGATGAAGACTGCAACCGTATTTCAACTTACCAGACTGAGACAGGCAATCTACCTGAGGATACAGATGATTTTGCTGTGATTTTAGTGTCAAATTCAGATGAAGAAGAAACAACGAATCTCTTGAACCGCTATATTCAGCTTGTCACAAATACAGCTACAGACTATAGCAAAGTAAGTTCGTATTATGAAATAGTCCTGAAATCCTGTCAATATATAGATGGTAAATTCCAGATTACAGAAGATGTACCCGGTCTGACACAAAAGGAACAGCACGAAAATACTGATGATACAACCGAAGTGACAGGCTATAAGTATCAGCTTGATGGTAATAATGCCGATTCGCTTAAACAGAATACCTTTACTCTGGTAGATGTTCAGTTCAAGGATCCGCTTGATTCAAGTAAAATTGCCTATCATCTCTATGTGCCTGTCTATACTGTTAAACAGATGACCTATTCATTCAAGGCTTCTGCCCTTACGGATACTAAGTCTGTAGCTTACCCCCATGACGGCTTGTCTGATTATGAAAACGCTTTCGGCGCTACTCACATTGACAGCCTGAATACATGGGTTACACAGTATATTCGCTTTACATACACACAGCAGGATATGAATAGTCTTCTTGCCACCGGTAATTTAGACTGGAATCATGAAAAGTATGTGCTGCTGAATACACAGCAGGCATCTGAACGACTTCCAAACGGAACCAATATGATTCTTGTTGACCCGAATGGTCTCACTGATCAAACCTATTATGCCAAGGTGAATACAGCTGGATTTGAAACAACTACATCACAAGGTGGAGACAGCTGGCGTATTGATTTGAACAAATTTACAAAAGACGGTGAAGCTGCTGGTGAAGCGTTTGAAGTCCGCCATTTCAACGAGATACTCGCAGGACATATTACTGCAACAGAAGAATCCGGCGGTGCATACAAGGATATTACTGATGAAGTAAATAACGTTCCTGCTACTCCTTATTCCATTTATGATTCTGTGAACAAAAAATACTATTTGTACACATCAGATGGAAGCGGTACATATACACTGACCGTAGATAATGATATCAATGAGGATTACTACATCAGTATCTACGTACCTAAGCTTGATACTTACACAGATCAGCTGTATTTCTACACAATTCAGTCACCTGAAAAACTTGAAGGACTACGTTCTGCGGAGCTAAGCGAAAGTAAATTCTGTAATGTTTTGATTGCTGATTTGTTTAATCAGGAAGAAAACGAGTACTCAGTTGCGCCTTCTAATGAACAGATTAATGTAAATAATCCTACTATTACGGTGAACGCAAAAAGTACTATAAAATTATCAAATCTGACTGCAGCATCTTACTTGAACAGCGTTAAGCTCTATCATGCGTTCCATTTGCTTTTGAATCGGTATGAAGCTGGCGGCAGTGTAAATAATGAAATCATAGGATTGAATGAAGAAGATGTTACAGCAATTTATTCTCTGAATGATGGAACTTCTAGTCCCTGTAGTAAAATTGACTTGCAGTCTGGATATCTGGATGCAGTCACTACTGATGTGATGAGTACTCTTCTTGGTAATAATGATAAACAAGTTATAGTCAGCGCGGAAATAACAATGACGTTCCATGATGTTGAAGAATTTCCTGAAAAGATAAACGAAGGGAATATCGGTGTAAATGTTGCCGCAAGTTCAAATCTTGCCTATGACCAGGAGCGATTGAGCTATACAAGTATGAGTACAGCGTTTCATGCAGACGCAAAGTATTATCACCGTGAATCTGCTACAGCGGCGCATTTGTCTTATACCGCTGTGTCGGAATTGGATGAGTATGATGACTATGGAAAGAATAGTAAGAATTTCTCCAGACTTGGTATCAATGGTCATTCATCAATTGGAGTGTATGGTAGCAGAACCGCAATGGAAATACACTCAAGAGCCGTTTTCAATGTTGCTTCGGTTGAAGAACAGTATTTCGATCAAGCCAAAAGCGTAAGATTTTCAATGACCCTGTGGAAAAAGACTGATACTGAAACAGACGGAACTGTGACAAGTGCAGCTTATGAACAGGTGGATAACATCTCAAATTATCTGCTTGGTGTAGAGTTTATGAATGGTAAAACGACTATGCAGTTGAACACCAGGATGAGTGATGCAAAAATCTATGTGTATGACATGACAATTGAAGGCTGTTATGAACTTGGACCGAGGATATATCCGGCAGATATCGTATATTACGCTGTAACAGGTGAAGGCTTTACTGAGTATGCTAATTATCAAGTGCAGATTCAGGCAGAGTTATTAGATGAAAATGGCAAAACAATTGGTAATCAGCCTAAGGATTACATAGTGTACACAAACGCAAAGGTCTATCCAACAGTAATCGACAGTTCTGTACTAAACGGAAATTAAATACAAACTTATAACAGGGTAATTTTACCCCCCTGAAAAATCGCTTTTGGTTTCAAAAACTGAAAGCGATTTTTTGTGAGGTATCCGCCAGACAACTGTTAGAGACCATCTATTCTGTCATCCAAAAGTGAGCGTATTTTGTCAAGGGCA
>NZ_JBJFHN010000061.1:0-14428 GCF_051893655.1 Porcipelethomonas sp.
TATCAGAATCAGTATCATCATAGCTGTTCAATTCTCTGTAATATCCGGTTGAAACAGGAAGTCTTTTCCTTTCCAGCTTTGTATTGATTACTTCACGAATAATACTGTAAAGCACTGCAAAAATCGGTACTACGGCAATCATTCCGACAAATCCGAAAAGTCCGCCGCCGACAAAAATTGCAAACATAATCCAGAATGCGGAAAGTCCCAGAGAATTTCCAAGAATTTTCGGTCCGAGAATATTTCCGTCAAACTGCTGCAAAAGAAAAATAAATACAATGAAAATAATAGTTTTTTCCGGAGAGGTAAGCAGAATCAAAAGACCGCTTGGCACTGCTCCGATAAACGGACCGAAAAACGGAATCATATTTGTAATACCTATGATGACACTTATCAGCATTGCATAATTTTTAAGTCCCATGAAATTCATTCCGACAAAAGTTATTACACCGATAATAAACGAATCCAAAGCCTTGCCGGATATAAAATGTGCAAATGTATGATTTGTTTTTGATGCAATTTTAAGAATTTTATTCCGCCTTTTTTCCGAAAACAAAGCATACACTATTTTAGTTGCCTGAGCAATAAATATCTCCTTGCTGTAAAGCAGATATATTGAAACAATAATTCCGAGCAAACAGTCCTTAAGACCGATTATAAGTGACCATGCACTTCCTGTAAGGCTTGCAACAATACCGTCCTTTGCAAGAAGCTTGTTTATCATAGGTTCTAATTTATTTACACCGTCCAGAATAAACTGCTGTATATTATCAAACTCACCGGTAAGGTAATCATAAATCTCTGGATTTTTTTCAAGAATAGAGCTTATCATTTCAGTAAAATAAATCTGTAAATTATTTAAATATGACGGAAGACTCTTAAAGAATATTTCCAGAGTAGTCAATATTTCAGGTACAATAGTACCGACTATCGCCATTATTATCCCCAACATCATAATAAGAGAAAATGCAATTGACATTCCTCTTGTCAAAGCAGGGTGTTCCCTTTTTCGGCATATAATTTTTTTCAGATTTCTTTCAAATACCGCCATTATAGGATTAAGCAGATATGCTATTACAAGTCCCCAGATTACTGGCGCAAGAACTTTGATTAATTTATTAAAATAATACAAAAAGGTATTATATTTAAATACCAGTGCCACAAGTAAAAGACATATTGCAAAAACAATTACACAGTAAGCGGCAATAGTATTGCTTTGAGTGTTAAATTTAAATCTTTTCAAATTAAAAACTCCCGGAAAATATTATAGTACAAGTTTATTATACATCATTTTCAGCAAAAAGGGAATAGTTTTTTAAATGTTTTATTGTTTTACTTTATAAAAGAGGAAATAAAAATAATAATAATCATTACAGGAGAAAGATATCGTATCAAAAATGAAATTGTCTTCTGAAAATAAACTTTAAATTTTCCCCCTGATGACATTTCGGCAAACATATTCTGAGGTTTCCAGATATATCCGGTCAATATGCATATAAACAATCCGCCGGCAGGCATTATAATTTTATCTGATAAATTAACAAGAAAATCAAAAATACTGTTTCCAAAAATCTTAACATTGTTTAATATTCCAAATGACAGAGATGCGGCTGATCCTACCAGAAAATAGCATATTCCAGGAATAATGCAAGCTTTTTTTCTTGACCATTTTCTGTTATCTATCAAAAACGAAGCAATTACTTCAATCAGTGAAATCGCAGATGTAATAGCTGCAAAAAGAATTAACATAAAAAATATTATTGCGATCATGCGTCCATACTTCATATGTCCGAAAACATATGGAAGTGTCTGGAAAATCAATCCTGGACCAGCCTGAGGTTTGAGTCCGAATGCAAATACTGCGGGAAGAATGGCAGTACATGACAGTAATGCAATAATCAGATCAAATAACGGAATATAAAATGCATTTTTCTGAATATTTGAATCCTTGCTCAGATAGCTTCCGTATGTTATAAGCGTACCCATTCCAAGACTCAGACTGAAAAACACCTGTCCCATAGCATTCAGAATTACAGAAAATAAATCTTTAACAGAATTTACTGCTGAAAAATTCGGAACAGTAAAAAATTTCAGTCCCTCTGAAGCATTGGGTAAAAAGAACGCATTTGCTGCGATAATTATAATAAAAAGAGTTAAAAGCGGCAGAAAAATTTTGCTTATTTTTTCAATTCCTCCGGAAATTCCTCTTATTACAATTATTACACACAATGCCATAAATAAAAACATCCACACTATCGGTTCTAATGATGAAGATGAAAAATCTCTGAAATATTCTTCAGGATTTCCTATTGAAGACGATGTAATATACTTTACAAGATATTTCAAAACCCATCCGCCAATTATACCATAGTAACTTAGAATCACAAAAGCCCCGGCAGTTCCCAGACCTCCTACAAATCCCCAGCCTTTTTTTATTTTATCACATGCGTCTATAGCATTTAATCCGGTATTTCGTCCTATAGACATTTCTGACATAAGAATAGGTGTACCTAATAACACCATAAGCAGAATATATATTATTATAAAAATGCTTCCTCCGTTCATGCCTACCATGTAAGGAAATTTCCACATATTTCCCAATCCCACAGCTGATCCGGCAGCTGCCATCAGGAAACCGAAATTTGAAGACCATTGTTCTCGTTTTTTCATTTTAACCTCCATAATTTATGTTTCAGATTTATTTTATACAGAAAAAAACTCCTTATTATCAAAACATGAAATTTATGAAAAAGTAAAAAAAGGATTACATACCAAAAACATCCGGACTCCCAAAAGAATCCGGATGTTTTACTAATTATTTAAATAATAACGGACTTGCAAGCTTAAACTCACCCTCATCAAAAATAATTTCTATATCCTCTCCTTTTTTTATTCTTCCCTCAATCAGCTGCTGAGAAATCAGATTTTCAATTTTTTCAGATATTGACCGCTTAATATATCTGGCTCCGTATTTGCGTATCTCACATTCATTGATCAATCCACCGGGTACTTCCTTTTCATAGCTTACGTTTATACCTATCTTTTCTGCACGGTCTTTAAGTTCATTCAGAAGTTTCTGAGCAATTTCATTAAGATTTTCTTTTTTAAGCGTATTAAATACCACAATCTCATCCAGTCTGTTAATAAGCTCCGGCTTGAAATGTTTTTTAAGCTCTTCTTTTACTCTGCCAGTTAAATCCCCTTCGGAATTTTCCCCGAAACCTATTTTTACATTTTCTGTCATTATTTCCGAACCAATATTTGATGTGAGAATTATAAGAGTATTTTTAAAGCTTACCTGTCTTCCCCTCGAATCTGTCAGAACTCCGTCTTCAAGTATCTGAAGCAGAATATTAAGAACATCCGGATGAGCTTTTTCTATTTCGTCAAATAATAGTACACAGTAAGGATGACGCCTTATTTTATCAGTTAAAATACCATTCTCATCATATCCTGTATATCCGGGAGGTGCTCCTATAATTTTTGAAACGGAGTGTTTTTCCATATACTCGGACATATCAATTTTGATCAGATTTTTTTCATTGTCAAAAATCACTTCTGCTGCTGCTTTTGAAAGTTCTGTTTTTCCTACTCCAGTAGGTCCCATAAAAATAAAAGAACCCATTGGTCTTCCCGGATCTTTCAAGCCTATGCGGCTTCTCCTGATTGCCTTTGCAACAGCAGATACCGCTTTTTCCTGACCAATAACTCTTTTTTTCAGACAGGTTTCAAGATTCAGAAGTCTTTCTTCTTCATCCTTTGAGATTCTGCTGACAGGTATTCCAGTCCATTCAGAAACCACTCCTGCTGTATCATCTGTAGTTATCATGACAGGAGATTTAACCGTTGTTATTTTTTTCTTCTTTTTAAAAGCCTTCTCCAGATTTTCCAGAGTTATGATTTCACCCTCTGAAAATTCATTTATTCCGGTTTCTGCTTCATTCACACAGCTTCTGGCATATCTTATTTTTGCTTTTGAAGCCGCTTCATCAATAACATCTATTGCCTTGTCTGGTAAAAATCTGTCATTTATATATCTTACAGATAAATTTACTGCTGATTTGATTACTTCATCACTTATAACTGCATTATGATAGCTTTCATATTTTTTCCTGATACCCTTTATTATTTCAAACGTCTGCTCCTCATCAGGCTCATTAATCATTACAGGCTGAAATCTTCTTTCAAGTGCGGAATCCTTTTCAATATATTTTCTGTATTCGTCAATAGTTGTAGCACCTATTATCTGAAGTTCTCCTCTGGCAAGCTGAGGTTTTATAATATTTGCAGCATCAATGGCACCCTCCGCAGCTCCTGCCCCCACTATTGAATGAATTTCATCAATGAATAAAATCACATTGCCCACAGACGCTACCTCGTCTATACAGCTTTTTATTCTCTCTTCAAAATCTCCCCTGTATTTTGCACCTGCAAGCATTGATGTTAAGTCCAGTGAAAAAATATTTTTGTTTTTTAATTCATCCGGAACATTACCGCTTACAAAAATCTGTGCAAGACCTTCAACAATTGCCGTTTTTCCTACTCCTGCTTCTCCGATAAGGCAAGGATTATTTTTAGTTCTTCTGGCTAATATCTGCAAAATACGTTCTGTTTCCTTTTCTCTTCCAATAACCGGATCATGCTTGTTTTCCATTGCTTCTTCCGTCAGGCTTTTGCCATATTTATACAATGTAGGCATCTGTTTCCTGTCCGGTTGATTATAACAGATAACTTCTTTAGGAGATTCTCCGGTATACGCTCTGGCACAGTCGCTGTAAAGCTTTGCCGGATTTGCTCCCATAGTACGCAGAAAGCCCATCGCTCCGCATCCGGGTTCTTTGAGAAGCGTCATAAAAATATGCTCCGTTCCCACAAGCTTTGTACCGGCAGCATTTGCTGTTGACACAGCACCATTTAAGATTCTTCTGAGTGCCGGAGTAAAATTATCATAAGTAAGCTGAGTTTTCTCTCCTTTACCTATGAAAAGAATCATCTGATCGTATAAATCATTAAGCGTTATGTTATTGGCTTTAAGAACAGATGCCGCAACGTTTTTTCCCTCCTGAATAAACCCCAAAATTATATGCTCTGTTCCCACATAGGTATGACCCATATGTGAAGCTGATTCAATTGCTGTTTCAATTGAATTTACAGCCTTTCTGGTAAACATTTCAAAATTATTCATTCGCATCAGTCTGCCTTTCAAATTTTCTTCATATATAAGTATGCCACGAAATTGATGCGATATATGTCGAAGCAAATAATTATTTATTCATATTTTAAAATGCATAAAATTTGTCGGATTATTTTTCTTTTTCTGTTGAAGCATCAGTTTTAACAGACTGTCTGTAAATCCCCGGTAGATTCCAGTTAAACAGGATAGCCAGTACACGTATTGAAACAGTCAGCATAAAACATGTGCATGCACCGGGAATAAATCCAAAATATAAACGAACAAAATAAAATGCTGATGCTCCCAAAGCACTGGCACATGCATAAACATGCTTTACTAAAATATACGGGCGTCTGTTTGCAATAATATCACGTAAAGTTCCCCCGCCTACTCCAGTTATAACTCCTGAAAATGTAAGAAGCATAAAACTATCATAACCCAGTTCAATTGCGGCATTTATTCCGGTTACTGTAAATACTGCAAGTCCTATAGTATCAAAAATCTTCATTATTATATCATAAAGCTCTGTAAGTACTGCTCCGGATTTATTATTTTGGGTAATATAAAGAATAATAAATATAATATTTGCAGTTATAAGTGATATAATTATATATAAATAATCCGTAAATATTCTCGGAGGAGTAACACCAAGAATTATGTCTCTCAAAACGCCTCCTCCTGATGCAGTTATCACAGCAAGAACATTTACTCCCAGAAGATCCATTCTGTTTTTTACTGCCGTTACAGCACCAGATACTGCAAACGCCGCAGTACCGGCAATCTCCATTATAAATATTATAATATCTATTTTTCCGTCCATAATTTCCTCCTAAAACAAAAAGGCACAGAAAACACTTAGTCATAGTGTTCCCTGTGCCTCTGTATATTTACCTGAAAGAATTAACCTCTTCGGTGCATCATTGCTTTCCAGAGTATCGTCCGATGCAGGTCCTTTTGCCTGAGAGCTTTTGCATTTTCCCCTTCGGCGGCGCTTATCAGCGCTCTCTTCCGGCATCATCAACCGATAAATTATTTAAAACCAATTAGGAATTTTCAGATGAACCGGCATACCATTTTCCATGAACACGTCCACTTCTCCCTGAATAAGCGGAAGGAAATAGTCAAGAGCATGTGCAGTTACATTATTTCCCTGATTATTTATCCATTCCTTAGGAAACAGGCGTTCATGATTTGCAACATCCTTTGCATCAACTGTAGTTATTCTGGAGAAATACGGTCTGTCGCTTACACGTTCAAATGCCATCATTTTACCAGTAACTCCGCTCATAGCTGCCTTAACGGCTTCCTCACCTATTCTGACCGATTCATCAATATCAGTTTTAGAAGCCATATGCGATGCACATCTCTGCATTACATTAAGTTCAATCGAACGAACTTTGCATCCGATTTCATCTCTGACTATATTTTCAAGACATTTACCTATTCCTGAAAGATATTTATGTCCAAACGGATCATCTCTTCCGGACTGAAAATCCTCAGCAGCATATTCTCCGCCGCTTAATTTAAGACCTTCAGATACCGCAACAATCACTCCCTTGTGTTCTGTCAGCATTCTTCGTACATCCTCCAGAAATCGTTCAACACTAAACGGTGTTTCCGGAAGGTAAATAAGATGCGGAGCAGTTTCATCATTTGCTTTAAGAACACATGTAGATGCTGTAAGCCAACCTGCGTCACGGCCCATAATCTCTACAATAGTTACAGATTTAACACTGTAAACAGAACTGTCACGAGCAATTTCCTGAATAGTTGCCGCAACATATTTTGCAGCCGAACCAAATCCGGGAGTATGATCAGTACACATAAGATCATTGTCAATAGTTTTTGGTATTCCGATTACTTTGACATCAACATTATTCCTTGAAAAATATTCTGATAATTTATAAACAGTATCCATAGAATCATTTCCGCCGATATAGAAGAAAACATCAATATCGTTTTTCTTAAAACATGAAATGATTTTCTCATAGACTTCCCTGTTCGTTTCAGAGTCGGGCAATTTATACCGGCATGAACCCAGTACTGTAGAAGGAGTAAGCTTCAAAAGCTCCAGATCCTTATTACTTTTAATAATACTGCTCATTTCCACCAGATGGTTATTTATTACGCCTTCTATTCCATTGATAGAACCATATATTTTATCAATTCCGCTGTTTATTGAAGCTTCCGAAAAAACGCCTGCCAGTGAAGCATTAATGGCACATGTCGGACCTCCGGATTGTGCAACTGCTATATTCATATTGATCTCCATTTTTCATCATATATTTTTTTGAAAAATATATGATGTCTGCCGCCTTCATGGCATACGGCCTGCCATATTAGTCCTATCTATATTATATAACAAATGAGCAAAAATTACAAGCCTTACCCTGCCCCTCTCATCGCAGAATAAGACTTGTAAAATACAGAACTAAAATCAAAGTCCGATATACTGCAAAGGCCTCTCCGATATGTGCGGCAGACATATCCCTTTGACAGATTTTTAATAGACAGCACAAAAATTATTTAATGTTTACTGAATCTTAATAACTGAAACATATCAATACATCGTTTTAATTCCGATAAACGGTGCATAGACTCATAATAATGTACATCGAATATGCAGCATTTATGTAAATAAAGTCTACCCAGCCAATACCATATGACATTGATTATAATATTAAATAAGTCTGTACCATACCAGCAAGAACCGGTAACGTAATCAATTATAAATGAAATTCAAAAGAAATTCAACCGATTATATTGCATTCTTTTTGTACTTTATTGACAGTGCCGCAAATTTTATTTTGTTTATAATTACTATATTTTATCGATTTAAACAATAATTAATTGACTTTTTTGCACAAATGTTGTATAATCATATTATAAAAATATATGGATGTGGGTAAAATGAGCAATTCACAAAATTCTATACCAAAAAAATTTATACGTATAAGAAATGTCCCCTCTGAAAAAACAAGCAATTCACTTCTTTATGTACAGGAAACAGGTTTTTTGACCTCAGAACATGCCGGAGCTTCAAAAACGAATCAAATAAACTCGTTTTTATTTATTTGTGTTTTAGACGGAAAAGGAATAATTGAATTAAACGGAACTCCACATAATGTTTCTGCCGGACAATGTGTATTTATCGACTGTAAAAATCCCCATTCCTACAGGTGTGATAAAAATGATCCATGGGAATTATTATGGCTGCATTTCAATGGAATATCCGCACAGTATTATTATTCATTATTTACTGAAGCAAAAAGCCGCAACTGTTGTGTTTTTATTCCTCAGAATCTGGAAAATATAAAACTTATACTTAATAAAATAATATATAATAATGCCCATAAATCAGATAATACAGAAATTATTAATGCAAAGCTTATTACCGATCTGCTGACATCAGTAATAACAAATTATTGCATATATGAAGAAGACGAAAGCGAAAAATATACATGCAAGCTTTCAGCTGTAAAGGATTATCTGGATAATCATTTTACAGAAAGTATTAATCTGGATAAACTGTCAGACATATTTTATATAAGTAAATTTTATCTAACAAGAGAATTCAAAAAAAAGTACGGCATAACAATAATCCAGTATATAATAAACAAGCGAATAGAATATGCAAAGGAACTTTTAAGATCTACAGATAAGTCTATAGAAGAAATTTCTGAAATCTGCGGATTTAATGATCCCAGCTATTTTTCAAAGCAATTCAAGAAAAATGAAAGTATCACATGCTTAAATTACAGAAAAAATAATACATAAAATTTAAGGGAGCTTTCCGCAAATGAGAAAGCTCCCTTATTCTTTTTAAATAACATCTTTCATGTATTTTATTTTCAAACTTATGTGACTATTTTTCCCCAGTTCAAGAAGCCTTGCAGGATTAATATGAAAAATTTTTCTTGCAATATTTCCGGCTTTTCTTACTAAAAATGAATAAAACTTATTATAGCATTTAACAAATTCTCCAGCATAAGTTAAAACCTCTCCATTAAATCCTCTCTTAAACCGATACACTCCGTAATTAGGGTGAGTTTCGTCCTTGTAAAAAGGAATACCTTGAAAATCATATATATCGCATTTGTTTTCAACTGCCCAACATATTATAGTCCACTGCATCAGGTAATTAGGCATAACATTCCTA
This sequence comes from Porcipelethomonas sp., assembly GCF_051893655.1. Lineage (NCBI taxonomy): Bacteria > Bacillati > Bacillota > Clostridia > Eubacteriales > Oscillospiraceae > Porcipelethomonas > Porcipelethomonas sp. Next base: position 9,333 of record NZ_JBJFHN010000061.1, read on the forward strand.
TACTGCGCTGTAGATGCTCCATAAACATAACAAGTTTTTCCGGCATATTGAGTAGCTATTGCACCGGAAAGAGGTACTCCCTTATAGTAACACATATACAGTCTGCAATGCTCCCCCAGATTCTCCATCATACGTCTGAAATATTCCTTACTTCTGATACAGAATCCATCTCTTTTGCCGGTTTCCTCCATCAGACCATAAAAATCATCAAGACATTCCGTCCCGCAGACACGGCATTCTACACCTTTTCTTGAAGCTACTCTAATATTATACCGCCACTTTTTATGAAAGCTCTGAAATATTTCATCTTGCGTTCTTGAATTTATTCTTAGAATATAATTATTTCTAGCCTGAATAGTCGTAAGCTCCGGAGCATTTTCTGTAAATCCAAATCCCAGACTTTTTAATATTCCTATTTCTTCCCTGTCATTTTCCGTTATACACGGGTCAACTATAAGCTCATAGCCTTTATATTTTTTTCGGATAATTTCTATCCCCTCAAAAATATCCTTAAGAGTTTCAATGTCATTATAATCACATACCGGACCGTGCGGCGAATAAAGAAAAGAACATCTCAGAAACGGAATTTTTCTTATCAGTACAAGGGCTGTTCCTCTTATTTTTCCATTACTGTCCCTTGATATAACCGCTTCAGAATCCCAGTCTTTTTTTACTCCTGTCCACTCTACAGACTGCATAAAATTGCCGTTTTTATGGTGTGAAACAAATTCTTCATATTCCTTAACTGATCTTATATCTTTTTTATTTAAAATCTCGTTCATCATTATCTCCTTAACAGGTTAACCGATAATAATGATGCATCATTTTTTTGTCTGTACAGCAGAATTTTTATATTCCTTATATTAAACGACTGAAAACGTCAAAATGCTACAATTTTTTTCAAAATAAAAAAGAAAAATCATATTTGCCCTTTGACTTTTGCCAGAGCACCCTTTTCAAGTCTTGAGACCTGAGCCTGTGAAATACCAATTTCATTGGCAACTTCAACCTGCGTTTTTCCCTGAAAAAAACGCAGATATAAAATATTTTTCTCTCTGGGCTGCAAATTCTTTATAGCATCCTTTAGTGAAATTTCATCCAGCCAGCTTTCCACATCGTTTTTATCGCCTATCTGATCAAGAACATAAATAGCGTCACCTGAGTCAGAATAAACAGGCTCATAAAGCGAAACAGGATCACTTATACTTTCAAGTGCCAGAACAACATCACTGCGTTCAGCACCGATTTCCTTTGCAATTTCTTCAATTTTAGGTTCTTTCTGATTTTTTGCAGTCAGCTTTTCCTTTGCCTGCATTGCCTTATAAGCCAGATCCTTCATAGAACGGCTTACTTTAATCTGATTATAATCTCTCAGGTATCGTCTTAACTCTCCGGCAATCATAGGGACGCAATAAGTTGAAAATCTTACTTCCTTTGTAAGATCAAAATTATTTATTGCTTTTATCAGTCCTACAACTCCGATCTGGAATAAATCGTCAACATCTTCTCCCCTGTTGGTAAATTTCTGTATTACACTTAATACCAGTCTCAGATTACCATTAATAAGCTTGTCTCTTGCTTCCTTGCTTCCCGTTGCCTGTATTTCCTTAAGAAGTTCAATTTTTTCGCTCTCTTTTAAAACTGTCAGCTTTGATGTATTAATTCCGGATATAACAACCTTATTATAAGCCATAGCCAATACCTCACAATATTTTCTATTGTAATTATTGGCATTTTCAGCGGTAAAATACATTTATCTTCAAGGAAAATTTTAGAATCTGATTTCACAGATATATTGCTCCGTCAATTAAAACTTCAAAATTTTAATTGGCGGAGCAATAATTTCAATATTTTTTTTCCAGTTCAATTTTCAGATTTTTTATAATTTTCTTTTCCAGCCGTGAAATATATGACTGCGAAATTCCTATCAGATCTGCAACCTCTTTCTGGGTTTTCTCCTTACCGTCAACAAGTCCGAACCGCATTTCCATGATCTGCTTTTCACGTCCGCCAAGAGAATCTACAGCCTCACGAAGCATACATCTCTCCGCTTCGGATTCTATTCCTTTATTTACTACGTCCTCATCTGTACCCAGTATATCAGAAAGCAGTAGTTCATTGCCGTCCCAGTCAATATTAAGCGGTTCATCAATGGATATTTCATTTCTGTACTGAGAGGATTTTCTGAGAAACATCAGTATTTCATTTTCAATACATCTGGAAGCATAGGTAGCAAGCTTTATATTTTTATCAGGACAAAATGTATTTACAGCTTTAATAAGCCCTATAGTTCCGATTGATATAAGGTCTTCTACACCTGTCCCTGTAGACTCAAACTTTTTTGCTATATATACTACAAGCCTTAAGTTATGTACTATAAGTGTTTCTCTGGCTTCTCTTCTGTTTTCTGCCAGCATCCTGAATGCCTCAGCTTCTTCTTCCTTTGAAAGCGGAGGCGGAAGATTATCTGAACCGTTTATATAAAAAACATCACTCTGAATTGTTTTCTTCCTTTTAAATATAAATAAATATAGTCTGTAAAAAAATCTTCTGAAACAATTCATGGCATAACATTTCCTTTCATATCAACATAGAATCTTTGGATTAAAAATTGCCGGAGTGTCCTTAGGGTTTATTCCTATTAAGGCTTCGGCTTTGAATTTTTTTCCTGTTTCTTCATCAGTTATAATAATTTCATCAGGCGAAAAAACAGCAATAAGTCCGCTGTTTCCGATGGTAGAATACGGTATAAGCCTGATTCCGTAATTTTCATATAAATTTACTGCGTTTTCCGCAGTTATTTCATCATACACTTCTTCAAACCTTTTAAAGCTCTCTGACGGACAAATTATAACCGGTTTACCGCTGAAGCTGTCCACCAGAGAATTTCCCGTATCTGCTAAAGCGTCAACAGAAAATATGTCAGACTGATACCGGATAATCACTTTAAAGTGATGAGAGGTATCGCATCCTTTGTCCATAAAATATCTTACTGCTGTAACTGCAAAATATCCCACAGCTGTAAATACAACAAGACTTATCAATGAAAAATCCACATAAAAATAAGAATTATTGAAAGCCATAAACGACGGTTTAAATGTAAGATACAAAACCATTATCACTCCGGCAAAAACAAAGTTTACTATGTAAAAATAAAGTATCAGTTTCAAAGTCTGCCTTTTATCTGCTATACCAAATGCTGCTGCTACTATAACAGCTGCTGCAATTAATTTAATGGCAAGTACTGCAAAAAAGTTACTCAAAGGAAGCAGTATTGTAAGTGAAAACACACTTCCGATAACTGCTGAAACAACACACCTTGAGGTTTTCAATGGAGTATGAGTAAACCTGGCAGTTGCTCTTAACAGGAAAAAATTAACATAAATATTTAAAACTATAAGTACATCCAGATAAATACTCTTCATAAAATATTCCGCCCTTTTCGGATATACTATAATTATAATTTATTGATGCAGTAATTTTAAGTCGAAATAGGAAAATATGTAAATTTTGTTAAAATGCACAAAAAGAGCGTCCTTAAAAAGAACGCTCAAAAATCATATAATTATTGACCAATAAATGCTGAGAAAGCCTTATAAGTCATGTACACATCAGTTTTGGCAACCGTTTCAAACGGGGCATGCATTGAAAGTACCGGAACGCCGACATCAATCGTATCCACATTAAGATTTGCGATATATGCCGCAACGGTTCCGCCCCCGCCCATATCAACCTTACCAAGCTCACCAGTCTGCCATATAACATCATTTTTATCCAGCAGTCTGCGTATTTTGCCTACAAACTCAGCTGACGCATCTGATGTTCCGGACTTTCCTCTTGCACCCGTAAATTTAGTCACACAAACACCATAATTTATAAATGCACAGTTTTTCTTGTCCATAACCTCAGGGAATGTAGGGTCAAATGCAGCATTAACATCTGCGGACATGCACTCTGAATTTGAAAGCACCGTTCTTCCCTCTGTACCAAACTCAGCCGCCAGATCTGCAATAAAATATTTAAGATAAGCTGACTGCAAACCTGTATTTCCGTCACTTCCTGTTTCTTCTTTATCCGTTAAAATAGTAACCGCCGTTTTCTTTGGATTCTTGCATTTTACAGTTGCCATAAGAGCAGTATATGCACATACTCTGTCATCATGACCATAAGCACCAATCATGCTCCTGTCAAAACCGATATCTTTTGCCTTAAATGCCGGAACAGCTTCAAGCTCTGCTGAAAGGAAATCATCCTCTGTAATACCGTATTTTTCATTTAAAATATTTAAAATGTTAAGCTTTACAGCCTCGCTTAAATCATCTTCCTTAAAAGGTCTTGAACCAATTACTATATTAAGCTCCTCGCCCTTGATTCCCTGTGCCAGATTTCTTTTCATCTGATCCTGAGCCAGATGCGGCAGAAGGTCATTTACGCAAAATACCGGATCATCCTCATCTTCGCCTACAGTAACAGTAACCTTACTGCCATCGGCTTTGACAATAACACCATGAAGTGCCAGAGGAATAACAGTCCACTGATATTTTTTTATTCCGCCGTAATAATGAGTTTTAAAAAGTGCCATTTCTGTATCTTCATAAACAGGATTCTGCTTAAGGTCAAGTCTTGGCGAATCAATATGTGCTGCACAAAGATGTACTCCGTTTTTTATATCCTCAGATCCAATTACTGCCATAATAACAGCTTTGCCTCTGTTGTTTACATAAATCTTATCTCCTGCCTTAAGACCCATTCCCGGCTTAAATTCAACAAATCCGTGATCCTTTAAAAGCTTAACTGTATATTCAACGGCTTCCCTTTCAGTTTTAGCTGCGTCAAGGAATTTTTTATATCCCTCACAGAATTTATCGCATTTTTTTATTTCATCAGCTTTCATTCTAAGATAAGCATTTTTTCTGCTTGAAAACAAAGATTTTTTAAGTTCTTTGCCTTCTGATTTCTCTTTACTCATAAAACTTTCCTCCATTAGCTTATATATTTATTATTATAATAATCTTTTATTTTATCCGCAACTTCTTTAGTTACGTCATATAAATTGTCAATATCACTGTTATTTTTTATAATAAAATCAGAATTTG
>NZ_JBJFHN010000062.1:0-14278 GCF_051893655.1 Porcipelethomonas sp.
CCTTCTGAAAAGGCTATCCTTACTTCAAGAATGGTTGACAGACCGATACGTCCTCTGTTCCCGAAGGACATGAGAAATGATGTTTCAGTTGTTATGACGGTTCTGGCTGTTGACCCTGACTGCTCACCGGAAATTACCGGTATGATTGCTACTTCCATTGCACTTTCTATTTCTGATATACCGTGGAACGGTCCTATTGCAGGAATCAGTGTGGGACTTGTTGACGGTGAAATAATTTTAAACCCGAATCTTGAACAGAGAGCAAAGACAGATCTTAATCTTACAGTTGCAGGCTCTGCTGAAAAGATTGTTATGATTGAAGCAGGCGCTAATCAGGTTCCTGATGATCTTATGCTGGAGGCAATTTTAAAGGGTCATGAGGAAATTAAAAAAGTCGTGGCATTTATCAGTGATATTCAGTCACAGATCGGCAAGAAGAAATTTGAATTTGAATCTCAGGAAGTAGATCATAATATGTTTGACGCAATTGAAGAATTTGCGTCTGACAGAGTTAAATTTGCTCTTGATACTAATGATAAAAATGTTCGTGAAGAAAGACTTCAGCCTGTAGTTGACGATATTCATGCAAAATTTGATGAAGAATATCCTGAACAGACTGCAATGATTGACGAGTGCATTTACAAACTTCAGAAGAAGATTGTCAGAAACTGGCTTTATGAGGGCAAGCGTGTAGACGGAAGAGGTATAGATGAAATAAGACCGTTGGCTGCTGAAGTCGGAGTTTTGCCGAGAGTTCATGGTTCTGGTCTTTTCACAAGAGGTCAGACACAGGTTCTGACAATTGCAACCCTGGGACCTGTAAGTGAAGCACAGAGAATCGATGGTCTGGACGAGGAAGAATCCAAGAGATATATGCATCATTACAATTTCCCGTCTTATTCTGTAGGCGAAACAAAGCCGAGCAGAGGTCCGGGAAGACGTGAAATAGGTCACGGTGCACTTGCAGAAAGAGCGTTGGAGCCTGTAATTCCGTCTGTTGAGGAATTTCCGTATGCTTTAAGACTTGTTTCGGAGGTCCTGTCTTCAAACGGTTCAACATCACAGGGTTCAATCTGCGGATCAACACTGGCACTTATGGATGCAGGCGTACCTATAAAGGCACCTGTTGCCGGAATTTCCTGCGGCCTTATTACTAAGCCTGACAGTGATGAATTCATGACTATGGTTGATATTCAGGGACTTGAAGACTTTTTCGGTGATATGGACTTTAAGGTCGGCGGTACTCATAAGGGTATTACAGCTATTCAGGTGGATATAAAGGTTGACGGTCTTACACCGGCAATTATTAAGGAAGCTTTTGAAAAGACAAGAAAAGCAAGAATTTATATTCTTGATGAAATAATGCTTAAAGCTATTCCGGAGCCAAGAAAAACTGTGAATAAATATGCGCCTAAAATGCTCCAGACAAAGATTGATGTTGAGAAGATAAGAGATGTAATCGGTCAGGGCGGTAAGGTTATTCAGAAGATAACATCTGAATGTGATGTTAAAATTGATATTAATGAAGACGGAAGCGTGTTTGTTTCCGGTGTTGATCTTGATAACTGCAATAAGGCTTTGTCGATCATTCACACAATTGCTGCTGGTCCGGAAGTAGGTGCAATTTATAAAGGCAAGGTTGTAAGAATTATGAATTTTGGTGCGTTTGTTGAAATTGCACCCGGCAAAGACGGACTTGTTCATATCTCCAAGCTTGACAAAACAAGAGTTGAAAAGGTTGAAGATGTAGTATCAATTGGTGATGAAATTCTGGTTAAGGTTGTTGAAATTGACAAGCAGGGCAGAATTAATCTTTCAAGAAAAGACGCTCTGGCAGAACTGGAAGCTAAGAAAAATCAATAATACGTTTATTGCTCCTCTGTGATTTCACAGGGGAGTTTTTATATTTATAAAATAATTGTAATATTATCCGCTTTATGTTATAATATTTTTATAGGAACTGGAGGCGATGGTATGGACGAAACTAAAATAATGAAACTTAATTTGAGTATGTCCCCGAAAGCAATTGATGAACTAAAAAAATTCAGTACTGTTAAGGGCGTATCAAAATATGAGCTTCCGCTTATTATGTTTCCCGAAAACCAGAGCTTTGATATTTCGGCAGCTGTAAATGAAAACAGGGATATACTGCTGAATTTTAATTTGGAAGGCAATGATATTACATTGCTGGGAAGTATTGAACAAAATAATTTTTTCTGCAAATCAGTTATAAACACAAAAATAAATGGCAAAAGAATTAAATTAATTTTTAAACAGGAAAAGAATGAAGATTTTACATACGTAAATAACGAAGTAAAACAGAGATTTTCTATGTGGTATGACTATATTGAATCAGTACGAAAAAAATCACTGGAAAAATCTTTTGTATTTAAATGTCAGAATGCCACTGTCAAAAATAATAAAATTCTTATCTTATGCCCTGAACCTGATTGCAAAGCGGATATCAGAAACCTGAATATTGGTATTGCTGACGAAAAAAAATGCCCGGCTTGGGGATTTGGCAAAATTGATAAATTTGAAAATGAATTTTTATATGTTCAGCCGTTTGGTGATATTAACAGAGTAATGTCTGAACTTTCATCTATGCCTTACCTGATTATATATGACGGTGCTGCGGATATTACCTGTAAAAGAATGAAGTCGGGACTGGACAGACTTTGTGCAGGAGATGCTGTAAATAAACGACTTCCGGAATTTTTGTTTGATCCTTCAAAGGCAAATCCTGAACGTGGAGATAATATTACTCTTTCAGAAGAGGATCTGCTGACAAAAACTATGAATCCTGAACAGATAAGTGCTGTGGAAGGGGTTCTGAATGCAAAGGATCTGTATCTGATACAGGGGCCTCCGGGAACCGGAAAAACTACGGTTATTGCAGAAATATGCTACCAGAATGCAGTCAGAGGACTTAAAACATTGATTGTTTCACAGTCAAATCTTGCTGTGGACAACGCTATTTCACGTGTTATGAATCATGCTGATATAAGAGTTCTCAGAAAAGGGGATGCGTCAAGAGTAGAAGAAGAGGGACTTCCGTTTGTTGAAGATAACGTAGTCCGGACGTGGATAGGTCAGATCGCCGAAGCTACTGAAAAAATGGACCAGTATCTGAATAAACGTATTTCAGAACTGAAAACGGCAAAGGACAGACTTCCTAATTTGCTTGAACTTGCAGAATCTTTAAAGGAATCCGAGAAAACTAAGGATTACCATGAATCCCAGCTCTTCTTTTTTAAAAATGTTCTTGATGATGCGAAAAAGCAAAGAGCAGAATTTTTTGAACTTATAACAGATGCCTATGAAAATGATGATATCGAAAAAGCTGAACAGGCACGTGAAAAATATCCCCCTGATTTTAAACTGCCTAATAATATTTATAATGATATTACTGACAAATATCTGGATATCAAAGCGGATCTGGAAATGGTTCATGAATATGAATCGGATCTGGAGTTTTTCAATGAATATACATCCAGATTTACAGAACAATTTGAATATATTTTTGAAAATGTAAACAGGAAAATAATTGAACGTACTGCTTATGAAGGAGTTTTTTATTACTCTGACAGGGAAATTACACAATCACTTTATGAAGAAGGAGAACGGATAATTGAAGCTCGCCCCGGAGGAATAAAGAAACTGATATTCGGGTATAAATGGCAGCAGGTTCTGGCTATATACTACAGACGTGCTGAAAATCTTATGATGAGTATTCAGCTTAAAACTATAAGACTTTGCGAGAAAATATATAGTATCAGGAATAATAAGAATTTTATTTATAATACGGAATCGTTTCATCTTTGTCTTGATGCTTTGGGAGAAGATTATGATTCTCAATATTATAGTTTTAAAGGTAAATATGAGAACGTATATAATGAGTGTATGAATGCAGTCAGGGATTATAAATACTCTGTTGAATACTTTAAAGAACAGCTTCAGGATGATTTCTATTCAAAGGCGTTGAGAAATTCTGATGTGGAAAAGATTACTCTTGATGAGTTTGAAAACAAAGTAAATACATATTATTACAACAGAAACAACAGATATGTAAAATGGAAAAATCTTCTTGAATTGTGGAGGAAAAAGATATCCGGCGGAGAACTTAATTATAATGCTCTGAAAAAGCTTTACATCGAAAATGCTAATGTAATCGGAATAACCTGTATACAAAGCGGTACAAAGGATTTTAGCGAAAATTACCCTTCATTCGATGTCGTTATTATTGACGAGGCAAGTAAAAGTACACCTCCGGATATAATTCTTCCGATGCTGAAAGGACGTAAAATTGTTCTGGTCGGGGATCACAAACAGCTTCCGCCGTTTATAGACCAGAATGCTTACGATGAAATAGATGAAGAAGATCCGAATCTTAAGGAACTTATAAAAGTAAGCCTTTTTGAAGAGCTTTATGAAAAATCTGACAGGTCAATGCATACTATGCTTTTCCGTCAGTATAGAATGCACAAGGATATCGCAGCTCTTATAAATCAGTTCTATATTGATACTGATGCAGGACGGCTTGAATCTCCGGCTTCAGAATACAAAATACATCATTGTGAAGGGGGGGATATCACAGAAAATAATCATGTTTTATGGTATGATATTCCAAATAAGGAAAAATATTATGAGAATGTAAAGAATAAAAGCTTTTATAATGTATTTGAAGCGGAAAGTATAAAGAAAATATTATGTCATCTGGAAGTTAATTTAAAAGCAAATAATGCTCATAAAAATGTCGGCGTTATTACATTTTATGATGCACAGGTAAGACTTCTTGAAGAAAAACTACAAGACAGCGGATATTATAAGCGATTTAGCCATATTTCACTGAGAATAGGTTCTGTTGACAGATTTCAGGGTATGGAAGAAGATGTAATTATTATAAGTTTTGTAAGGAATAATCAAAATAATAATATAGGCTTTGCAAGGGATGCCAGAAGAATCAATGTAGCTTTGTCAAGAGCAAAGGAACTTCTGATTATTGTCGGCAGTTCGGATAATTTTATAAATTCATCAAACGCAGAAGCGTCCGGCATGTTCAGAAATGTGTTTTCTGTAGTTAGCAGGCTTGACGGCCTGAGAAATGCTGAGAAGCTTCAGAATATATATCTTGAAGAATCCGGACAGGGAGAATATGAAAAAACACAGTTTTACCAATCGGCAGAATATGATGAAGATTATGAAGATGAAAATTCCGGAAGCATAAATATTCTGGATTATTTTATACTAAAAGCTGCATATGATTTTAAAGGAGAAAAATTATCCCTTAAGAATATATCAAATGTTTTAGGAATTGCCCCGGTCTTTGTCAGAAACCGTATTGTTTATCTGGTAAATGAAGGAATGATAGAATGTGTTCACCAGTTTATCAGAATAACACCATCGGGGGAAAATATGATAAAATTTTTATCAGGCAGTAATCAGGGATTATAATATTTGAAAAAATGTTTAAAATGCATAATTTTGGGGTATTTTATCATGATTTTTTTAAGAAATGTCTTTATTCGCCAATTAATTTATAGTTGTTTTGTATATTTCAACAAAGTTTCGTTATATTTTTTATAATAAAATTTCCAGTAACAGTTGATTTTTGGCATTGTTTGTGGTATAATGTTTAAATAAGTAGAATCAAAATTTATAACGGGAGGAATAGTCATGTATCTGGATTCAATTGCTTTTAAGGCTATGGAAAGCGGTCTTAAGGGTCTTGAAATGAAACAGCAGATTCATACTCAGAATATTGCTAATATTGATACACCGGATTATAAATACAAAACCATAAGCTTTGAAAATTCTCTTCGTGATGCTAAGGAAAAAGGCAAAACGCAATACAGCTTCAAGGCAAATGTTTCCGAAATTGAAAATACCAATGTGCTGGTTGACGGAAATAATGTTGATGTTGATAAGGAGAATCTGGAACTTTACAGTACATATATCCAGTCTTCAGCAATTATCAATAAAATGAATTCCGCAATTTCAGATCTGCGTTACGTGCTTACAAACAGTAATTTTAAATAATAAAGGAGTACTGCTATGGCATTTTTAAATTCTATTAATATAATCGGCTCGGCACTGACTGCTGAAAGATTCCGTTCAGATATTATTCTGCAGAATATTTCAAATCAGAATACAACCAGAACTGAAAGCGGTGAACCTTACAGAAGAAAGCAGGTTATCTTTCAGGAAAGGGAACAGTCATTTAATGATGTATTAAATAAGGTTTCAGGAGGCGGCGTTCGTGTGACGGAAGTTGTTGAAAGCCAGGAGGACTTCAAGCCTGTTTATGATCCTGATCATCCGGATGCTGATGAGGATGGATATGTTTATTATCCTAATGTCAACAATACCGAAGAACAGGTTGACCTTATGGATGCTTCAAGAGTTTATGAGGCAAATGTAAGTGCATTGTCTGTTGTAAAGGCAATGGCTTCAAAAGCGTTGGAAATAGGCAAGTAATGAATAAGGAGAAATGATATGTTTATTGTACCTTTAACAGAAATGTCCATGTCCGGTATTACTCCGCTTAAAGCAACGGAACAGGAAAATGTTGAAAGCAAAGACCAGTCTTTCGGAGAAATTCTTAAATCTAAAATACAGGATGTAAAGGATCTTGAATCACAGTCCCTTCAGAGCGCCTATGATATTGCTACGGGTGCATCAGATGATATTGAGTCTGCTATGCTTGATTCCACAAAAGCTTCAACTGCTATTGAAATGACAGTTCAGCTTACAACAAGAGCCGTAAATGCATACAAAGAAATAATGTCTATGCAGATTTGATTTTTTGTTCTAAATTTTTTTATGGAGAGTATGATTTAATTACATGAAAGAAAAATTCAAAAAGATCTGGGAAAAGATAAAAACCTTGTGGTCGGGATTTACAAAGGTTGTAAAAATTGCAATTATTGTGGGATTGGTTGTAATAATCGGCGGTTCTGTAGGACTTACCATTTTCCTTAACAGATCAAATGATTCTGATTGGATAGTATTGTTCCCCGGAATGTCGAATGAAGAATCTACAGAGGTTTATCTTGAACTTCAAAACAAGGGCGTTGAAACTAAGATCAATTCTGACGGTGAAATAGAAGTAAAGAAAACTGAGTGGGATGATCTTGTTTATGAATTGGCACAGCTGGGATATCCACAGTCAACTCCTTCTTACGGAACGTTTTTTGATAATCTCAGCATGACAATGACTGAGTTTGAAAAAAAACAGACGCTCAGGTTTGAACTTCAGGACAGACTTCAGACTACTCTTAAAAGAATAGATGGTATTGAGGGTGCTGTTGTTACTATTACATTTCCTGAAAGCAGCGACTATGCATGGAAAGAAACAACTGATAAGGCAAAGGCAAGCGTTACTCTTACTCTTTCTAACAGTGCCGGTTTTACAGCGGAAAATGTTTCAGCAGTAAAAAATCTTGTGGCATTCAGTGCACAGCAGATTGAACCTGAAAATGTTACTGTTATTGACAGCAGTACTGGAAAAGAACTTCTGTCAGCAGAAGAAACTGAAACAGCAGACAGCAGTACAGGCATAGATCTGGCTGATAAAATGGAATATGCAAATACTCTTAAGGCACAGTATGAAGCAAACGCAAGAGCAATTCTGCAAAATATTTATCCGGACGGTGTTGACGCTGTAGCAACTGTTGAAATCGACTATGATAAAGTTGTTGAAGAAATGAAACAGCTTCTTCCGGACGAAGAAACAGGCGAAGGCTATATTACCGAAGAACATAAGGAATATGATACAAACAAGGATGCTGTTAATGACGGCGGCATAGTAGGAGAGGAAAATAATACAGATATCCCTGATTATCAGAATGATGCAGAGGATGAACTCAACAGCGATGATACGCCGCATTATGAAAGAGATACCAAATATGATCTCGGATATCTGCTGACACAGACAGAAAGAGCACAGGGAACTGTTAAGGACGCTTCTATTTCAGTTGTTGTAACTACTGAAAATGCATATATGTCAAGAGACGAAAGAAATGCGATTATTCAGCTTGTAAAGAATGCAACAAACATTCCGGAGGAAAAAATATCAGTATACAGCCGTGAAAGTGATGAAATTCCAGCGGTTGTTGATCCGAATAATGACAATAACAATATACTTAAAACTGAAACTCGCAGACTTCTTATCATTCTGGGTGCATGCGGACTTATTTTCCTGATTCTTGCAGGACTGATTATTTTCCTTGTTATAAGAAATATGAAGAAGAAAATGAGACTCCAGCAGGAAGAAAGTGAAGCAAAAATCTCTGATCTTCAGGAGGTTATTGAGGAAAATAACAAGAAATCCCTTGAGGAAGCCGCTGAAGAACATAACAAGGCTGAAAAGGCAACCGAAATGGAAGTAAGAGAATTTGCAAAAAATAATCCTGAGATAACAGCAGCCCTTATCCGTTCCATGCTGAAGGAGCGTGATTAAAATGGCTTCCGCAAAAACTGAAAATCAGTCAAAAATTACACCGACCACTAAGGTTGCAGCAATAATGATTGCTTTGGGTGTTGATAGTGCTGCGGAAGTTTACAAGTACCTTCGTGAAGATGAGATAGAAGCGATTACTGGTGAAATTGCCAAAATCGATCTTCTGTCAGCAGATGATATGAAGGAAATCATGGAAGATTTCTATGATATGTGTATTACCCAGAAGGTTGTAACTGAGGGTGGTGAATCCTATGCCAAGGATGTCCTTGATAAGGCATTTGGTGCACAGCGTTCAGCGTATCTCATGGAACAGGTTTTAAAAACCGGTAAAAAGAGAGCATTTGAATTTATAAGAAAGATTGATTATAAAAACCTTCTTATGATGATTCAGAATGAACACCCTCAGACAATTGCAATTGTTCTTTCATATGCACGTGCTGAACAGACATCTCAGATAATATCAGAACTTCCACATGAAATTCAGCTTGATGTAATTAAAAGAATTTCAAATCTGGACAGAGCTTCACCTGAAATTATAGGTATAGTTGAGTCCGTGCTGCGCAAAAAGGCATCGGCTATTGCTTCTGTGGATGTTACTGAATTCGGCGGCATAAATTACATAGCTGAAATTATGAACAGAGTCGACAGGAAGACCGAAAAGTATATCTTCGAGGAACTTTCGGACGAAGATCCGGAACTCGCAGAAGAAATCAAAAAGCTCATGTTTGTATTCGACGATATTGTATATCTCGACAATATGGAGATACAGGCATTTATCAGAGAGATCGATACAAAGGATCTTACTGTTGCACTCAAGGCGGCTTCGGAAGAAGTTACCAATGTTATATTCAGCAATATGTCGCAAAGACAGAGAGAAACCATTCAGACAGATATGCAGTATCTGCATAATGTTCGTATGCGTGACGTTGAAGAAGCGCAGCAGAAGATTGTTGCTGTTATCAGAAAATTGGAAGAAGCTGGTGAAATTGTAATTTCTAAAGGCGGAGAGGATGAGATAATTGCATAAAGTCTTTAAGCCTGGTGAAATCCGAAACGGTATCGGAGCAGTTAAAATTCCGGATATGGAATTTAAAATTGAAGATTGCTCTGGAGACGATGATGATGCCAAGAAAAAAGAACAGGCACTGAAAGATGAACTTTATAAACAAATTACTGAAGAAGTAAAAAATGAGTGTCAGGGAGAAATTGGAAGAAAAAAAATTATTGCACAAAAAAAGTGTGATGTTATGCTTCGTGATGCCAGAACTGAAGCCGATAAAATAATATCTGATGCGAAGGCTGAAAGTGAACGTATAATAAACGATGCAAGTTCCATGTCAGAAAAGATAAAACAGGATGCTTATAATGAGGGCAGAAACAATGGTCTGACTGAAAAATCTGAGCTTCTTGAACATCTGGCACATTATATTTCTCAGTCCATTGAGGAAATCAAGGGGGAACAGGAGAAGTATTTTGAGGAATACAGCAACGAAATAAAGCACCTTGCTGTTGCAATATGTGAAAAAATTATTGCCCAGAAGATTGAAGATGACGATCTTTTGATGTATAATGTAATAAAGGATGCAGTCAAATCTGTCAGGGATGTTAAGTGGATAAAGGCAGAGGTTTCAAGCAAACTTGCGGGATATGTTGATTCCCTTGAAAAGGAGCTTAGTACTGAAGGACAGAATATTGAATTTGTTTTGTCTGATGATGCTCCGAAAGATACCTGTGTTCTGAATACTTCAAGCGGGGTTGTAGTTGCAACATTGTCTGTGCAGCTTCATAATCTTAAGGATTTTATTAATAATCTTGACAAAGGTGATAACAATGAAGATCAGCCTTGATCAGTCCGGGCTTTGTCATAATATAAAAATGAATAATTTTTATAAGACATACGGAAAAATTGAACAGATTGTGGGTATGACCGTTGAAGCTTCCGGAATAACAGGAAATATAGGAGATATCTGCCGGATGTCCTCTGATTTGAACAAAAAATGTGTTTTATCTGAAATAGCCGGATTTAAGGATGGAAAAGTAATTCTTATGCCTTACTCTGATATGGATGGTATCGGATACGGAAGTTATGTTGAAAATACCAATGAAAAGCTTATGATAAATGTAAGCGAATCACTCATTGGTCGTACTATTGATGCTGTTGGAAATCCTATCGACGGTAAAGGTCCTGTTGAACAGGGATCGTTTTACAGTATAAACGGCAAACGCTCAAACCCTATGGACAGACCGCCTATTGCTCAGCCTCTTGAATTCGGAATCAAAGCTATTGACGGAATGCTGACAATCGGCAAGGGACAAAGAATGGGTATTTTTGCCGGAAGCGGTGTTGGAAAAAGTACACTTATGGGTATGATCGCCCGTAACATAAAAGCTGATGTAAATGTTATTGCTTTAGTAGGTGAGCGCGGCCGTGAGGTTATGGAGTTTATTAACCGTGACTTGGGTCCGGAAGGACTTGCAAGATCAGTACTTGTTATAGCAACTTCTGATCAGCCGGCAATGATGCGCTCAAAATGTGCGCTGACCGCTACTACCGTTGCTGAATATTTCAAGGATATGGGCAAGGATGTTTTGCTGATGATGGATTCGCTTACACGTTATTGTATGGCTGAACGTGAAGTGGGGCTTAGTATCGGAGAACCACCGGTAGCAAGAGGGTATACACCTTCAATATATGCATCATTGCCGAAACTTCTGGAACGCTGCGGTAACTTTAAAACAGGTTCTATTACTGGAATTTTTACTGTTTTGGTTGAAGGCGATGACTCAAATGAGCCTGTATCTGATACTGTAAGAGGTATTATCGACGGGCATATAATGCTTTCAAGAAAGATTGCTATGAAGAACCATTATCCGGCAATAGATGTAACTGCAAGCATCAGCCGTCTTATGTCTGAAATAGCTTCGCCGGAACAAAAAGCAAATGCTTCAAAAATCCGTAAGATAATGTCGCTCTATCAGGAAAATGCTGACCTTATTTCAATTGGTGCTTATAAAAGCGGTACGAATCCTGATCTTGATGACGCTATAAAACGAATGCAGTCTATTAATGAATTTCTTCAGCAGCCAGTGGATCAAAAAGTTGATTTTAACGAAACTGTGGCTATTATGAATGAAATTGTTTCATAATAGGAGGATTGTATGAAAAAGTTTGTTTTTTCTATGCAAAAAATGTATGATTACAAGAAACAAATCATGGAATCTGAAAAAAACATTTTGATGAGTCTCAGACGTGAGAAAAATGAATATGAACAGCGTCTGGAGGATCTGACTGTAACTATGGATGATATAAGGCATCAGTCTCTGGAAGAAGTATCTAAGGGTACTACTGCTTCAAAACTTATGTTTTATAGTATGCAGATGGATGGTATAAAGCGTGAACAGACTGAGGTTAAATATCAGATAAATCTTACAGAAATGAAAATAGAAAAGCAGCGCAGAAAAGTTGTTGCCCTTTCTCAGGATGTTTCAGGACTTGAAAAACTTGAAACAGAACAAAGAGATGAATATAATCATCTTGCCACGAAGGAAAATGAAAATTCTATTGAAGAATTTCTTTCATTTAAAATGACGGCAGAGTAATTATATAATCCATTGAAAGGAGGTGATAAAAATGGAAACGGAACAGATTTCCCAGAGTCTAAGAGCATCAGTGCTTCAGCAGTCTCAGCAGGGTATGACTGTTTCTCAGATGATGTCTTCAGGTATTTCATTTGCTGATATTATTTCAATAATGATAAGCAATACAAAAACTGGCGGCGCAGACGAAATGAATTCCGGAATGCTGGATTCTCAGTTGTTTCAGACAGATGGACAGTCTTTTTCTGACAGCATAATTCCTGAGCAGTTTTCTGATATTTTCAGTTTGATTTCTCCTGAACTCATGAAAAATGCTGGTAATCAGAATAGTTTGTACAGTGAAGTCTTAAATAATTCTGATATTAAAAATAATTTAAATACAGGACTTTTAGACAATTCTGATAATCAAAACAGTTTCTATGATGATCTTCTTTTAAATAATATTTTTGAAAATTCATCAGAAACAATTGATTTTTCTGACAGTATTATTAAGGCTGATCCGTCACAGCTTGCAGGTCTTATGGATTTTATAAGGACAGGTACGGATATACCTTTGTTTACTCAGTTAAATAACGGTAATTCTGACAGTACTAAATCCGGAATTATTCAGGATATTAAATCATTGTTTGATCCAAATGAAATGCTCAAAAGCGGAGAAATGGAGATTGTAAGCTATATTCCAGCATCACAGTCTGATATGCTCAATGATTCTGAAATGTCCGGGAGTCTTGAAGATGAAGTTCTTGATTTTTACCGTACAATGAATTCGGTCAAGGAAAATGCCGGAAGCGGTGAACTGAAGAATTCACAAAAAAATAATTCAGATAATGATATTTCAGATGACAATGTATACAATGTCGAAAATCTCGGTAAGTTTGCCGAACCTATTGATATCAGTTTTGACAGAGCAGAAGCTGAAATGACAATGAACAAAGCTGAATATGAGCCTGTGGATAAACAGGTTTTAAGGGGTGTTTCTGAAAACCTTGAACAGGGTAAAAGCGAATTTACAGTTAAGCTGAAACCTGAAGGGTTAGGAGAAATACTTGTAAAACTTGTTTCTGACAGTGACGGCAAAATGCTGCTGACCATGGTGGCTTCAAGCGAAAAAACAGCTGAACTTTTGAATCGCGATCTTGCATCACTGCAAAGTACATTAAGTCAGCATAATGTTGAAATTGCAAACAACAGTATTGAAGCAGCCAGAAATGTAATGCCAGCGTCATCAGCTTTTGATCAGTATGACCAGAGACGTCAGGATGAGGGTAATCAGCAGAATCAATACAGACAGCTTAAATCACAAATGAAAAACAATATTTCTGTGGGCAATGTTTCATTTGATTCTGAACCTAATCTTCAGATGAATTCAGTACCGGATCAGGCACTGAATATTATGATTTAGAAAGGATGATAAAAATGTCAGTCGGCGGAGTTACTTCTTCGGACAGAAATTATATAGACATGATGAACGGTACAGGCAGTACCGGTAAGGTCTATAACGCTGTTTTTGAAGATAAAGACGAAAGCAGTTTGTCTATAAATGACTTTTTTGATCTTATGATCACACAGCTTACCAATCAGGATTTTATGGATCCGGTTGATGATACTGAGTATCTGGCTCAGATGGCTCAGTTTTGCACCATGCAGGAAATGATGGACTTATGTCAGTATTCAAAGCAGAACTATGTTATGGGAATGCTTGGTCAGGAGGTTACCGTTTCAAAAACAAATATCGGTGGTACAACTGATACTGTAACAGGAAAAGTTGAAAAAATCGTTCTTGAAAATGATGATTTCAAAATCTATATTGATGGTAAACCGTATGATTACAGTAAGGTTACACAAATAAATTCCGTATCAGATAATACTTCTTCTGAAAATAATGAAGATAATGCGGAGGTCAGTGTATAAACTCTTATATATCTAATGGAAAGGAATCTGTTAGTTATGAATGATATTGATATTAAAAGAATTTCCACTCCTATTACTACCGGAATACCGCATACTTCTCCGCAGGATGTTGCTGACTCGGTTTCATGCCGGAGTTTTAAGGACATTTTACAGGAACAGATCGATGGCAGCGTTGGAGTGAACTTTTCAAGACATGCAATGAATCGTGTGATGGAGCGCAATATAGATTTATCTGCTGAAAATCTTGAAAGACTTAATGAAGGCATAAAGCTTGCCGAAGAAAAGGGACTTGATGACACTCTGATTATT
>NZ_JBJFHN010000063.1:0-14131 GCF_051893655.1 Porcipelethomonas sp.
ATAATATAATTTTAGCACTTTTTACACTTTTTTTCAACCTAAAATTATAAAGGATATGCATCAATATACGTTACACTATCTGGTAATTCTGATATTCTTAAGTGAATCACAATAAATAGCCCCAAAAAAAGGACGTCAAAAGACGTCCCAAAACTAAATTATTTCCTCAGTTTCACACTTTTTCGGTCTTGACATAAGTTTTCCCAAAGCCTCTTTTACATTTCCTTTATTAAACAGCACATTATTAAGCTGTTCAGTAATAGGCATAGAAACCCCGACTTTCTGAGCAAGCTCTAAAGCCACTTTACAGCAGTTATATCCTTCAACAGTACCCACAATTTTAACTGCCTCTTCTGGACTTACTCCCTGACCAATAAGAATTCCTGCACGCCTGTTACGGCTGTGCATACTGGTACATGTAACAATAAGATCACCTACTCCTGTAAGTCCAGCAAAAGTTGAAGCATTAGCACCAAGGGCAACACCCAGTCTTCCGATTTCAGTAATACCTCTTGTCATAAGGGCAGCTTTGGTATTGTCACCATAATTCAGACCATCGCATATTCCGGCACATACAGCAATTATATTTTTAAGTGCTCCGCCAATTTCACAGCCTACCACATCAGAATTTATATAGATTCTGAAAACATTGCTGCTCATAATATCCTGAATATAAGATGCGGCTTCCATATCATCAGATGCCGCAACAACCGTAGTAGGAATACCACGGGCAACTTCTTCTGCATGAGACGGTCCGGAAAGAATTACAATCGGAGAATCCTTTACCTCTTCACGGATAACATCGCTTATAAGTTTATGAGTACCATTTTCCAGTCCCTTACTGGTATTTACAACTATCATTTCTTTAGTAATATAAGGAGCTGCTTTTTTTACAACATCCCTTACAAATGGAGATGGTATTCCCAGAAGAACAACATCACTCCCGGTTACGCATGAAATATCCGCATTAAGTTCAATTGATTCCGGAATCTTTACCCCCGGAAGCTTTGACTTATGTTCACCATCAGCTTTTATATCATCAAGTTCTTTCTGGAATGCAGACCACACGGTAATTTTATGCCCGATTCTGTCAAGCATTACAGCAAGAGCCATTCCGAAACCTCCGGAACCCAATATTGTTATTTTTGCCATATTTACTTCTCCTTTTTATGAAATGAAAATCTGTTTTCAGTACCGTTTTTAAGTCTTTGAATATTTGTTCTGTGCATAAATATTACAAGAGCGCATATAGGCATTGTCATTACTGTATAAACCAGTGACAGTTTAAGTGAAGTACCTTCAGCAAAATACTGCATTAAAAAAGTAATAAAGGGACAGCATATTGTAGCAATTATGGAGGACAATGAAACATATCTGCTGATGGTAAGAATAACTGCAAAAATCAGGATAAGTATTCCAAACACCACCGGATCTATAACCAGAAATACCGAAACACCTACCAGTACTCCTTTACCTCCCTTAAAGCCGTAATACACAGGAAAAATATGCCCGATAACTGCAAAAAAGCCGGCTATATAACCTATAAAATGCACATCGTTATCCGGTCCAAGTCCCACGCCCATAGCACTGCACACAGCTTTGCATATTAATACAGCAACGATACCTTTAAGCAAGTCCCCGACAAGAGTTAATGCAGCCGGCAGTTTTCCGAAACATCTGAGTGTATTGGTAAGCCCTGCATTTCCGCTTCCGAATTGCCTGATATCTTCACCCTTCATAAGCTTAACTACTATAATAGACGAATTGCAGCTTCCAAGAAGATATGAAATAACAGCAGAAGCAGCCACGGCAAGAATAAATTTCAGTACCATTATTTATCTCCCCGTTCTCTGACAACAAATCTGACTGGCGTTCCGGTCAAGCCGAAAGTACTTCTGATCTGGTTTTCAAGATATCTCTGATATGAAAAATGAAAAAGATCTGACCGATTAACAAATGTCACAAATGTAGGAGGTTTTGTAGAAGCCTGAGTCATATAATAAATTTTCAGTCTTCTTCCCTTGTCAGACGGAGGCTGAACTCTGGTAGTAGCATATGCAAGGACATCGTTTAGCATACCTGTTGATATTCTCATGCTGTTTTGTTCATTTACATATTTTATCATTTCAAATATTTTATTGACTCTCTGTCCGGTTTTGGCAGAAATAAATACAAACGGAACATATGACATAAAGCTGAAATCATTTTCCAGCTTTGTTTTAAATTCGTCCATAGTTTTGTCGCCTTTTTCAATTTTGTCCCATTTATTTACAGCAACAATTGAAGCCTTTCCCTGTTCATGTGCATATCCGGCAATTTTTGAGTCCTGTTCGGTAAATCCGGTTTCAGCATCAATCATAATAACACAGACATCTGCTCTGTCAACTGCCATATATGCACGCAATACGCTGAAATGTTCGATTTTTTCATTAACCTTTGATTTTTTTCTTATTCCGGCAGTATCAATAAATACAAACTTGCCTTCTTCATTTTCTACAATTGTGTCGGTTGCATCACGGGTTGTTCCGGCGATATCAGAAACAATAACTCTTTCTTCACCGGCAATTTTATTTATCAGTGATGATTTACCGGCATTAGGCTTACCAATTACCGCCACTTTTATATAGTCATCCGTATAATCTTCTGTTTTTTCGTCAGGGAAATATTTAAATATCTCATCCAGAAGATCTCCTGTTCCATGACCATGCTGAGAAGAAATCGGGAATGGTTCACCCAGTCCAAGATTATAAAATTCATATAGTTCCACCGGAGGTTCACCGATAGTATCACATTTATTAACAGCCAGTACTACAGGCTTTCCGCTTTTAAGAAGCATAGAAGCCACGTCCTGATCACTTGCAGTTACTCCGCATCTGATATCTGTAACCAGCACAATAACATCTGCTCTTTCGATTGCAAGCTCTGCCTGATGTCTCATCTGGGAAAGAATCACATCATCCGAATCCGGTTCAATACCTCCCGTATCAACAACCATAAATTCCCTTGCACGCCATTCACATTTTGAATATATCCTGTCTCTGGTAACTCCTGGAGTATCCTCGACAATTGAGATTCTCTTACCGACAATTTTATTAAACAGCGTAGATTTTCCGACATTAGGTCTTCCGACCACGGCAACAACGGGCAAAGACATTTTAACATCCCCTTTCCCAGGAATCACTGATACTTTAAGTATGCTGACACAAATCCTGATATACATTTAGCATTAACACACTCTAGTTTTCCCGAAAGTAAATTTTATATAACAAATTAAAACAAAAAGGAGAGAAAGATTACTCCTCCTCTCCTCCTCTTAAGCATTATTCGGCATCCATCTTGATAACCTCAACGCCCTTGTAGAATCCACAATTCTTACAAACCTTGTGCGGAGCCTTTAATGCTCCACAATTATCGCATCTGCTGAATGCAGGTGCATCAAGCTTCCAAACTGCTGAACGTCTCTTATCACGTCTTGCCTTGGAAGTTTTTCTCTTTGGTACAGCCATTCCGGCACCTCCTTACAGCTTTGCCGTAGCAGCAAAACTCAGTATTTCTGGCAATTACACTCGGACTCATTCAGGTCACAGCCGCAAACCGGGCATAATCCTTTGCAGTCATCACTGCAAAGAAGCTTAGTAGGCAGCTCCAGAAGCAAGTCCGAAAGAGCAATCTCGCTTATATCGACCCTGTAATTTTCCGCAACAATGAATTCAGATTCATCACTGTCGGAACTTAAGGCACTGACAATTACATGCTCAAATTCATAAAAGAAATCTCTTTTAAGCTCCTTCAAGCATCTGTCACAGACGATATTTAATGTAAACTTTACGGAATAATTCATATGAACAACGTCGGCACGGTTATAAAAGCATCCAGCAACAACAACAGCTTCAGCGAAATCATAGCCGCATGGCTGCTTCAGTTCTGCCGCAGGAATTTCAAAAGCAAATTCCCTGCGTTCACCGACAATATTAAAAACCTGACGTAAATCCGCTGTCATAAATTTACTCCCTTACAAGCATCATAAATTATATTATATACAAAACTTAACCTATTGTCAATACTTTTTTTATTATTCAGCAAATTTTGTAACGCCTGCCGGCAGCTCTTCATTATCAGCTGAAACAGTGAAAACGACCTGAACGTCATCACCAGTAAGTTTATCGAGCTTGTCCAGCATGATACCAAATTCATCAAAATCAGCACCGCCGATTTTCAGAATAGAGTCAACAAAAATTTCCTTGATATCATAGTTTCCTGCGAGCATTCCGGCAACAAAGCCATAAACTGCATCATAGCCTGAAATATTAAAACGCTCAGCATCTACAAGTCTTACCTTGTAACTAATATCATATGTAAGCTTTGCACCCTTTTCGATGCAAATCAGATCGCCGTTTGTGGACTTTACAGCGTCATTAATCATATCAATAAGAATCTTTGTTTTACCTGTACCCTTTTTGCCTGTTATTAACTTAATCATTTATAAACTCCTTCCGTCATACGCAATGACATAATTATTGCTGCATTGAATAATGCGTTTATAATTGCAGGACCTGTCAAGATCACAGCAGCTTAAATGGAATCACTCCACATTTAAGTTAAATTATCCGAGCTTTGCTTCCAAAGCTTCCTTACGGTCTTCATATCCCGGTTTGCCAAGAAGTGCAAACATGTTTGATTTATAGCTTTCAACTCCCGGCTGATTAAATGGATTAACTCCCAGAACATATCCTGAAACAGCACATGCCTTTTCAAAGAAATAAATCATGTAGCCTAAGTTTTCTTCATCAACTTTATCCAGTTCCAGAATAATATTAGGAACTCCGCCTTCTGTATGTGCAAGAACTGTACCTTCAAAAGCCTTTCTGTTTACAACAGACATATTCTGATTTGTAAGGAAATTAAGTCCGTCAAGATTTTCAGCATCATCCTCAAGGAAAAGATCCTGTTTCGGATTCTTAATATCAACAACAGTTTCGAACATAACTCTTGAACCGTCCTGAATAAACTGTCCCATAGAGTGAAGATCTGTTGAAAATACAGCAGATGCCGGGAAAATACCCTTATTATCCTTGCCTTCGCTTTCACCGAAAAGCTGCTTGTACCATTCTGACATCATGCAGAATGCCGGATCATATGAAACCATCATTTCAACTGATTTACCCTTGCGATAAAGAATATTTCTCAGAGCTGCATACTTATAGCAGTCATTATTATCAAAATCAGCAGTAAAATCTTCTCTTGCCTGAGCAGCACCCTTCATAAGTCCGTCAATATCGCAGCCTGCAACAGCAATAGGCAGCAGACCAACAGCTGTCAGAACGGAAAAACGTCCGCCGACATCATCAGGAATAACAAAGGTTTCATAGCCTTCTGTATCAGCCAGACTCTTGAGAGTTCCTCTTGCCTTGTCAGTTGTGCAGAATATTCTCTCCTTTGCACCGTCACGACCGTATTTATCTTCAACAAGCTTTTTGAAAATTCTGAAAGCAAGTGCCGGTTCAGTTGTAGTACCTGATTTTGAAATTACATTTACGGCAATATCTCTGCCTTCGCAAATTGAAAGCACCTCATTCAGATACGTAGGGTTAATGTTATTTCCCACATAATAAATGTCAGGAGTGTCCTTTTTCATATTGTTATAAAAAGGCGATTTCAGAAGCTCAATTGCAGCTCTGGCACCAAGATAGGATCCGCCGATACCAATAACGATAAGCACATCAGCTGTTTTCTGTATCTTTGCAGCAGCAGCCTTGATTCTGGCAAATTCTTCCTTGTCATAATCCACAGGAAGGTCAAGCCATCCCAAAAAATCATTTCCAAGACCTGTTCTGTCATGCAGAACCTTTGCAGCAGTTTCAACCTGAGCTTTGATACCGTTCATTTCATCTTCATTAACAAATTTCTGAACGTATTTGCCGTTTAATTTCAATGACATTATAAGTTTCCTCCAGTCAGTAAGTAAAAACATTATTTGAATATATTTTTTATTGCACTCTTACCCTTATCATTTTACTATATTTCCTTTTTATTTGCAAGATGTAACTTCATTCTTGTTGATATTTCACATTTTTGCAGTTTGTTATTTATACATTATGCACAAACATTTTTTAAGCGCTTTTAAAAAAGTCATACTATCAACCTTAGTAGAGGTAATAAGATCCGTTTCAAACAAAAGAGTATCCCCATTGTAGAAGCCTACTCTGCCAACCGGCTGACCTTTTCTGACCGGAGCCTCCACATATTCCGGTAGAAATATCACTGAACTCAGCTCATCACGGTTTTTCGGTACAACAAGTCCTGTAAGACTCCTTGCTTCAATTTCAACTGCTATATCCACTCCCCCATGTACGGCAAGAGGCTTTAAAAATTCATTTGAAAATGCCGGGGTAGTCACCTTGTACATAGAAAATCCGCTTGCCAGCAATGATTTTCCGGCAGAAAACCTCTCATCCTTGTCTGCACATCCCAAAACTACAGAAATGTATGTCTGACCATCCTTTTCAGCAGCAAGGGCAAGAGTATATCCCGACTGTTCAGAATGTCCTGCTTTAAATCCCAGAAGTCCGTCATATGTTCTGACTATTTTATTTTCATTTACAAGCTCAGTCTGATCATTTCTTACTCTGTCCATCCACGTTGTCATATACTTTGTAAGAAATTTATGATTAAGAAGCTCCCGGCAAAGCAGTGCCGTATCATATGCCGAAGAATACTGCCCCTGTGCGTCAAATCCGGCACAGTTTTTATAAACAGTATCCCTCATTCCAAGCTCAAAAGCTCTTGCATTCATCATACCCACAAACTCATTTTCATCTCCGCCGATATGCTCGGCAAGAACCATTGTAGCATCGTTGGCATTTCCTATTATCACAGATTTAAGAAGTTCTTCAACAGATATGGTTTCTCCCGTCATAAGCCATACCACTGCTCCGGGCTGACTGTTGGCATTGGCACTGGCTGTAAGCTTTGTATCTGTTGAAAGATTACCGGATTCAATTTCTTCAGCAGCAAGCAAAACAGTCATAAGCTTTGAAAGAGTACCCTGAGGAACTCTCTCATATCCGTTTTCCTGACTTAAAACCGTACCTGTTGACGCTTCCATAAGTAAAGTGCAGTAAGTAAGATCATCGAACTTTTCATCTTCGGCATAAACTGCCCCGGATGTGCATAACGTCATTAACACTGCTGTAATGAATGAAATGATTTTTTTCATAATGTTCTCCCGAAATAAAATTTATATGATGCAATAAAAATCATGCTCAGATAAATTATATGCCAGAAGCACTGAAAAAATTAAAAGCCGGAAGTTTCTGAAATCAAAAACTTCCGGCTGGCATTTATCAATAAATTACTTTGCAAGATATTTTTCAATGTCCTTTGCAAAATTTCCAGGTTCATCAGTGTGAGCCTTAAGTTCAATAGGCTTTGAAAGGTCAAGACTGAAAATACCCATAATTGACTTGGCGTCTACGGCATATCTGCCTGAAACCAGATCAACATCAAAGTCATACTTCATAACCATATTAACGAAGTCTTTTACATCATTGATTGCAGCCAGTGAAATTTTATAAGTTACCATAATTATACCTCCTGTTTTACATATGAATGTTTATGTTTTTGCGGAATATTTTTATATTTCCCTTCCGCTGTGTAAATAATACCACTAATTCAAAATAAAGTCAATACGATTGCAATATTTTCGTAAATTTAGTATAATGAATAGGCATACAGATGGGCGGTTTTTATTCACCTTGATTATTTTGTAGGGTATGCACAAGATATATTGTTTAAATTTGTTATATATAAACATACACTTTAAACATTTTCAATTACGGAACGGAGTTAAATATGAAAGCTTTTTTTATCAGCTTCGGCTGCAAGGTTAACCAATATGAAACAGAAAGCATCAGAGCCGATTTTTTGTCAAGAGGATATGAAGTCACAGAAAATCCTGAAAATGCAGATGTTATTGTTATAAATTCCTGTACTGTCACTTCCTCAGGGGACGGCAAAAGCCTTTATTTTCTCAGAAAAGCCCGGAAACTTAATAAAGACGCAGTTATTGTACTGACCGGCTGTATGCCGCAGGCGTCACCGTCTATTTCTGAAAAAATTCCGGAAGCGGATATTGTAACCGGTACAAAACAACGTGGAAAAATTCCTGATCTTGTAAAGGAATTCATTGAAAACAGACAACAAATAGTAAGTATAGGCAAATACTGTGCAGATGATAAATTTGAAGAAATCATACCCGGAGATTTCAGTGGAAAAACCCGTGCATTTGTAAAAATACAGGACGGCTGCAACCAGTTCTGCTCATACTGCATCATTCCCTATGCAAGAGGAAGATGCCGTTCAAAACCTATGGAAATGCTGAAGAAAGAAATATCAGAGCTTGCCCGGAACGGTCATAAGGAAATAGTATTGGTGGGAATAAATCTTGCCTTTTACGGCAAAGAATACGGTCTGCGCCTTATTGATGCAGTTGAGGAATGCAGCAGAATAGAGGGTGTAGAGCGAATACGTCTGGGTTCTTTAGAACCTGAAATGATTTCAAACGAGGACCTTTTACGACTCTCATATATACCGCAGTTCTGTCCTCAGTTTCATTTGTCGCTGCAAAGCGGATGCGACCGGACGCTCCAGGCAATGCACAGGCATTACAATACTGCCGAATACCTGACCCTTGTTCAGAAAATCAGAAACATTTTTCCTGAATGCTCAATAACCACCGACATTATGGTGGGATTCCCAGGAGAAACAGATGAAGACTTTGAAGAATCCCTTGAATTCACTGAAAAAATCGGATTTGCAAAGATTCATGTTTTTCAGTATTCACCAAGAAACGGAACGCGTGCCGCAGAAAGACCGCAGATTTCAAAATCTGTAAAGCATGAACGTGCAGACAGAATGAAAGCACTTGCCGGAAAACTTCAGAAAGAATACCTGAAAAAACAGGTCGGAAAGACTGTTCCGGTACTTTTCGAGCGTGAAAGTTCTCCGGAATTTCATCAGGGATATGCACCAGACTACACATTAATAAAAATTCCTGCAAAAAAATGCGAAAAAAGTTTGCGAAGAATGATTTTTTATGTTAAAATAAAAAAGAGCGAAAAGGACTGCTGTATTGGTAAAATAGTTCAATAATTTAAATTATTTTGCCGCATGTCCGAAACGGTATTTTCCGCAAGTATACCGTTTTCAAAAATAAAACATATTTTTATTGCGGAGAATGGAGCATAATATGTCTGTATTCCGAATTTATGTAGAGAAAAAACCTGAATATGCCGTTGAGGCAAAATCTGTTTTAAACGATATTCAGACAGCACTTCGTCTGAACATTTCAGGAATCAGGATTTTAAACCGATATGATGTTGACAGAATCAGCGAGGAAGATTTTAAAATGTCGGTCAGCACTGTTTTTTCAGAACCGGCAGTTGATGTCACATACTCAGAACTTCCCGTTCTGATAAACAACGAAAGAATATTTGCAGTTGAATTTCTTCCCGGACAGTTCGATCAGCGTGCAGACAGCTGTGAACAGTGTATTCAGATTCTTACTCAGAAGGAGCGCTGCCGTGTAAAGAATGCTAAAATATATATCATCGAAGGCAGACTTACTGATGAAGAATTTGAAAAACTTAAATCATATCTTATCAATCCGGTCGAAAGCCGCGAAGCTTCTCTTGATATTGTAAGAACTCTTGATACAGAATACCAGATTCCTGAGAAGGTTGAAGTACTTGAAAACTTTATAAGACTAAATGACAAGGGGCTTAATGCATTCATAAAAGAATTCGGTCTGGCAATGGACTTTGATGATATTAAATTCTGTCAGTCCTATTTCCGTGATACCGAAAAGCGTGACCCTACTATAACTGAAATCAGAATGATTGATACCTACTGGTCAGATCACTGCCGTCATACAACATTTTCTACAAATATTGAAAATGTTGATATTGAAACTCAATATATCAAAGAAACATATGATGAATATATGGAAGTACGTTCAGAGCTTGGCAGAAATGAAAAGCCTGTAACACTTATGGATCTTGCAACACTTGCTGTAAAAAAACTCAAAGCGGACGGCAAACTGAACGACCTTGACGAAAGCGAAGAAATCAATGCATGCTCCGTTAAAATAAAAGTAAACACAGAAAACGGTGAGGAAGACTGGATTCTGATGTTCAAAAACGAAACTCATAATCATCCCACAGAAATCGAACCTTTCGGCGGTGCGGCAACATGTCTGGGCGGTGCAATCCGTGATCCGCTTTCAGGACGTTCTTATGTTTATCAGGCAATGAGGGTAACAGGTGCAGCAAATCCACTGGTGCCTGTTGAAGATACTATTGCCGGAAAGCTTCCTCAGAGAAAAATTACAGTAGGCGCTGCAAACGGATACAGCTCATACGGCAATCAGATAGGTCTTGCAACAGGACATGTTACTGAAATTTATCATCCGGGATATGTTGCAAAAAGACTGGAAATCGGTGCGGTAGTAGGTGCTGCTCCTGCTGAAAATATAAGACGTGAAGCTCCTGTTCCGGGAGACGTTGTGGTTCTTCTGGGCGGAAAAACAGGCCGTGACGGCTGCGGCGGTGCTACCGGTTCTTCAAAGTCACACACTCTTGAATCCCTTGAACACTGCGGAGCTGAGGTTCAAAAGGGTAATCCTCCGGAGGAAAGAAAATTACAGAGACTGTTCAGAAATCCGGAAGTTACAAAAATGATAAAACGCTGCAACGATTTCGGTGCAGGCGGTGTTTCTGTTGCAATTGGTGAGCTGACAGACGGTCTGGTAATCGACCTGAACGCAGTGCCGAAAAAATATGATGGTCTTGACGGCACTGAAATTGCAATCAGCGAATCCCAGGAAAGAATGGCAGTTGTTATCGCAAAGGAAGACATCGAAAAGTTCTTATCGGAAGCTCACAAGGAAAATCTGGAAGCTACTGTAGTTGCAGACGTTACAGAAGAACCAAGACTGAAAATGAACTGGAATGGTGTTACAATTGTTGACCTTTCAAGAGAATTTTTAAATTCCAACGGTGCTCCGAAATATACAGATATTAAAATCAAAAAACCTGATACAAAGCTTCTCAGCACTTATACAGATAATCCGGAAGGCTGGGATGCTCTTATGGCAAATCTCAATGTATGCTCACAGAAAGGACTTGTTGAAAAGTTCGATTCAACAATCGGTGCTTCAACTGTTCTCATGCCTTTCGGAGGAAAATATCAGCTTACCCCGGCACAGGCAATGGCTGCAAAAATCCCGGTTCTCCATGGACAGACTGACACCTGTTCTGTAATGGGCTGGGGATATAATCCGTTTATAAGCGAAAAAAGTCCATATCACGGTGCTGTACTTGCAGTAATCGAATCAATTGCAAAGGTCGTGGCAGCAGGCGGCAAGCATGAACACTGCTGGCTAACTTTCCAGGAGTATTTTGAAAGAACTCAGAATAACCCGGAACGCTGGGGTAAACCTATGGCTGCACTTCTCGGTGCGTTCAAAGCACAGCTTGAAATGGGCTGCGGAGCAATCGGCGGAAAGGACTCAATGTCCGGTACATTTGAAAATATTGACGTTCCTCCGACTCTTGTTTCATTTGCTGTATCCACAGCCTCCAGCCGGAAAATTGTTTCTCCTGAATTCAAGGACAAGGACAGCAATGTTATTATAATAAAACCTGACTATGACGAAAATGGTCTGCCGTTATTTGACAGCGTTAAAAAATGCTTTGCTGATGTTGAAGAAATGATTGATTCCAAAAGAGCAAAATCAGTCTGGACAATTTCTTCAGGCGGTGTTGCCGAAGGTATTGCAAAAATGTGCTTCGGAAACAGAATAGGCTTTGCTTTTGAAAACAAGCTTTCAGAAGAAGAACTGTTCCTGCCTTACTACGGTGCATTCATAATTGAAATTGATGGTGAACCCAAAGAAAACGAAACTCTCCTGGGAAAAACAAAATCAGAATACAATATATTCACAAAGAATTATACTCTGTCGCTGGATTCTCTACAGCAGACATGGGAAAGCAAGCTTGAACCAGTATATCCATGCAGAATAAAAACCGCACTGTCAGCTGTTGAATCCTATGAATACAACGCAAAAAAACGTGCATTTCCATCTATTAAAGCAGCCGTACCTAAAGTATTTATACCTGTATTCCCTGGTACTAACTGCGAATACGACACGGCAAGAGCATTTGAACGTGCAGGTGCTGCTCCGGAAATAATGGTTGTAAAAAATCTCAGTGCTTCAGATATTGAGGAATCCGTTGACGAAGCAGTAAGAATTATAAAGCAGTCACAGATTATAATGATCCCCGGCGGTTTCAGCGGCGGCGATGAACCTGACGGAAGCGGAAAATTCATTACTGCATTTTTCAGAAATCCTAAAGTAAAAGACGCTGTTCACGAACTTCTCAAAAAGAGAGACGGACTTATGCTCGGTATCTGCAACGGTTTCCAGGCACTTATAAAGCTCGGACTTGTACCTTACGGAGAAATCACGGATATGACCAATGAATCACCTACTCTTACATTTAATACCATTGCACGGCATCAGTCAATGATGGTAAATACCAGAATTGCATCAAACAAGTCTCCATGGCTTTCCGGATCAAATGTAGGCGATATCCATACTGTTGCCATTTCTCACGGTGAAGGAAGATTTGTAGCTCCTCAGTCACTGATTGTAAAGCTTGCAAATAACGGTCAGATTGCAACTCAGTACGTTGATTTAAACGGCAAACCTTCAATGGATATCAGATATAACCCTAATACATCCATGGAAGCTATTGAGGGTATTACATCCCCTGACGGACGTATTCTCGGCAAAATGGGCCACAGCGAACGTATAGGCTTTGACGTATGCAAAAATGTTTCCGGCAATAAAGACCAGAGAATTTTTGAAAATGGCGTAAGATATTTTAAATAAAAATATAAAACGGCGGTACTGTTTTGACAGTTACCGCCGTTTTCATTTATAATATTTTATTCGCCCAGTCTTATCATTTCATCAATGCATACACGAGCCTTTCTTATTTTTTCGTCACTCATTTTAATTTCAAATGCTTTTCCATTATCAAGGTTTAAAAGCGTCTTATAAACATCCATAAGAGTAGTAAGTTTCATATTCGGGCAAAGTATTTTTTTTGAAAGATAATAAAATTCCTTTTCAGGACATTTATACTGCAAATGCTCTGTTATACTCATTTCTGTACCAATAATAAATTCCTTATGATCCGATTCTATTGCATATTTCATTATACCGGAAGTTGAGCCTACATAATCTGCTGCGTCAGTAATTTCAGGACGGCATTCAGGATGCACCAGTACAAGTGCGTCAGGATGCTTTTCTTTTGCTGCCTTTAAATCATGCATAGTAACTGAAGCATGAACCGGACATCCACCCTGAAGAAGCTTAATATCCTTATCCGGCAGCTGCTTCTGAACATAGCTTCCGAGATTGCAGTCCGGAATAAACAGAATTTTATTATTTTTTATTCTGCTGACAATTTTTACAGCCGTAGCAGAAGTTACACATACATCACAGACCGTTTTCAGATCTGCAGTGGTATTTATGTACGCAACAACAGTCCTGTCCGGTTCCATTGCCTTAACTTGTCCGATTAAGTCCGGATCCATCTGCTCTGCCATAGGACAGCCCGCATCAGGATTGGCAAGAAACACTTTCTTGTCCGGAGAAAGCATTTTAACCGTTTCAGCCATAAAATGAACACCGCACATAATAAAAGCATCACAGTCATGTTTCGCCGCTGCAACACTTAAAGCATAGGAATCGCCTGTTTCATCGGCGATTTCAACGATTTCCTTTGCCTGATATGAATGAGCAAGAATTACTGCATTTTTTTCTTTTTTGAGTCTTAGGATTTCATCCTGTATATTTTTAATCATAGCTCCTCCTGTTATGCACCAATATATTGGTACAACTTTTTATTTTATTTTGAATCTTCCGATTCGGAAGACTTCCCATCATTTTTACTTTCACTATTTGTGTTATCTGAATTTTTTATTTTTTTAGAACTTACAATGCTTTTGAATTTATCAATCCATACGGATTTATTTTTATTGTCAGCATTATCAGAATCAGTAT
>NZ_JBJFHN010000064.1:0-13917 GCF_051893655.1 Porcipelethomonas sp.
TCTTTGTGCTTTCAGGCTCTGCAAAAAAATGATACTTGCTGGGCCTTGTTGTTGCACCTGTTTGGCGGTGCATTGATTGTTTCTTTCACGCTAAACAATCCTTTCTTATTAATATTATTTATAAAGCTTAGCTTGCAAATATATTATAAAACTTTTGAAAACATATGTCAATAGAAAGCAGGTAAAATATCAGTAAAATAATTCACAAATTTTAAAATAAAAATTTGTATAGTTTAACATATTCCATTAAACAAGTAAGAACTGAATGGCAAGGCAAGATATCAACAGATATAAATTTGCCCTTAATGAGAAAAAATTATCGTTGACAAAAATCGAACATTTGAGTATAATATAATATAAAGTTGTATATTAACGGCGTAGCAGTCAGAGTAACCTTTTAAACTGTACATTCCAGAGAGTTCCGCAAAGCTGGAAGCGGAATATGTGCAAAAGGGCGAAGTGCGGCTGTCAGCCCGGAGCAGGAACCGGAATTTACCGATATAAGTATGGCTCTGCGTTATTCCTCGTTACGGAAATTTTAAGATAGAAATCAGAGTGGAACCGCGGATTTTCCGCCTCTTGACCTTTTTCAGGCAAGGGGCATTTTTAATATATTTTTCAGAAAGGTGAGACAATTGTTCAAACAGCTAAAAGAAGATATAGCTCTTATTAAAGAACGTGACCCGGCGGCAAGAAGCTCCTTTGAAATATGGCTGACATATTCAGGACTCCATGCTGTTCACAGCTACAGACGGGCTCACTGGTTCTATGAAAAGAAAATGTTTACAATAGCCAGAATTATTTCACAGGTTTCAAGATTCTGGACCGGAATTGAAATCCACCCCGGTGCAAAAATCGGCAAGGGACTTTTCATTGACCATGGTATGGGCGTTGTCATAGGGGAAACTGCTGAAATCGGTGACAACTGCCTTATTTATCAGGGGGTTACTCTGGGCGGTACCGGTAAGGAAAAGGGCAAGCGTCACCCGACTTTAGGGGACAATGTAATGGTCGGCGCAGGAGCTAAGGTTTTAGGACCTTTTAAAATAGGAAACAATGTAAAAATCGCTGCCGGAGCAGTAGTCCTTGAAGAAATTCCCGACAACTGTACAGCTGCCGGAGTTCCGGCAAGAATAGTACGCAACAACGGCGCTAAAGTATGCAAGGAGCTTGACCAGATTCATATTCCTGATCCTGTTGCTCAGGAAATGTGTTCTATGGAATTGAAAATCGAACGTCTTAAGAAAGAGCTTGAGGAAATGAAAAAGAATGTCTGACGGAAAATTTCATAAATTCCATATTGGAATGAGAATATGGAAAACAGTAATAGCAGTATTTATATGCGCTGTTCTGGGGATGATTTTTGATATTCATCCCTTTTACAGCATGATTGCCGCCATTTTGTGCATGCAGGCAAACACCAGTGAAAGTATAAAAAAAGGCGTTATACGATGTATCGGTACATTTATCGGCGGCTTTGCAGCTGTATTGATTCTGCTGATAATTGATTTTACTCCTCTTAAACCTTTTTCTGTGCTTTATTATGTTATTATTTCACTGTGCATAGCACCTATTATTTATTCAACGGTATTATTAAACCGTGAATCCAGTGCATTTATTTCATGTGTGGTATTTTTAAGCATTGTGCTGTCCCACTTTGACGCACAAAACCATTATCTTTTTGCTCTCCAGCGTGTTCTTGAAACTATCACAGGAATAGTGACTGCAATAATAGTAAACAAATTTATAAAAAATCCGGATAAACAGACGGATAAATCTGATGGAAAGGAATCTGATGAAAATGAAAATATATAATACTTTAACCGGACAGAAGGAAGAATTTAAGCCTATTGAAGAAGGCAAAGCAGGAATTTATGTGTGCGGTCCTACTGTATACAATTATATTCACATAGGAAATGCACGTCCTGTATGTGTTTTTGATGTTCTCAGAAGATATCTTGAATTCAGGGGATACAAGGTTAAATTTATTCAGAATTATACAGATGTAAACGATAAAATTATAAAACAGGCAAAGATTGAAAATTCAACTCCTGAGGAAACTGCTCTGAAATATATCGGAGAGTATGAAAAGGATGCCAGAGGCTTAAATGTAAGACCGGCGGACATTCATCCAAAGGTTTCACTTTATATGGATAAAATAATAGACCTTATTAAAACTTTGGTGGACAAGGGCTATGCATATGAATCCCAGGGGGATGTATATTACAGAACAAGAAAATTCAAGGACTATGGAAAGCTTTCAAAGCAGTCCCTTGATGACCTTATAGCCGGCGCACGTGTAGAGGTAAGCAACATTAAGGAAGATCCTCTGGACTTTGCTTTGTGGAAATCTGCCGGAGAAGATGAACAGCACTGGGATTCCCCTTGGGGCAAAGGCCGTCCGGGATGGCATATAGAATGCTCCGCAATGGCAAAGGACTGCCTTGGAGATACTATTGACATTCACTGCGGAGGAAAGGATCTTGTTTTCCCCCACCATGAAAATGAAATAGCACAGTCCGAAGCGGCAACAGGAAAGCCTTTTGCTCATTACTGGATGCATAACGGACACATTAATATAGACAATAAAAAAATGTCAAAATCCGCCGGAAACTTTTTCCTGACAAGAGATGCTGCTGAAAAATACAGTTATGAAACCATACGCTATCTGATGATTCAGGCTCATTACAGAATGCCGATGAACTATACCGCTGAGCTGTTAGAATCATGCAGAGCTTCCCTTGACAGACTTTACAACTGCCGCAGCAGTCTTGAAAGAGCAGTTTCAGCTGCAAAAAGCGGAGAGATTACAAAGGAAGCAGAAGAATTATTTGAAAAGAGAAAGCAGCAGTTTATTGATGCCATGGATGATGATTTAAACACTGCTGACGGTCTTACAGCAGTATTTGAACTGGTAAGAGATCTGAATATCATGTCTGCTGACAGCAGTGTTTCAAAGGAACAGCTTGAAAAGGGTGCAGAACTGTTCAAAAGCCTTACAGATGTTCTGGGTCTTCTTTATGAAAGAAATGACAGTGAAGAAATTCCGGCGGAGGTAACAGAGCTTGTCAGCAAAAGAAAGGAAGCCAGAAAGCTTAAGGATTTTGCTCTGGCAGACAAACTCAGAGATGAAATATCAGCTCTCGGATATACTGTAAAGGAAACACGTCAGGGAACAGAAATCATTAAAAACAACTAAGGAAGGTTAAAATGACTAAAAGATTCAGAGTAATATTGATGGGGATAATCGCATGTGCCGGGGTAAGCTTTGCAGGAGTTGCATGTATGCAGTATATTTCAAGCAGCACCAGCAGCTACATTGATATGAACACTCTTGAACTGGTTCAGAAGGAACAGCCTGAAGACGGTGATCCTATTGCCGTTATAAAAACAAGTCTAGGCGACATTAAAGCCGTTTTATATCCGGAATATGCACCGAATGCTGTAGAAAATTTTACTGAGCTTGCTGAAAGCGGATACTATGATAACACATATGTTTTTCAGTCTGAGCCGGGAGTTTATTTCAGTGCCGGAAGCCCCAATAAAAACGGTGACCTGAATGATGATATGGATCCTGAACGTGAAAAGGTGGAACAGGAGCTTCATCAGAATCTCTGGCCGTTTAGAGGAGCACTGTGCAGTCTGGTCACCGGTGAGGACGGCGGCTTCTGGAAAAGGCTCAAAGGAGAATCTAAAATTTTAAACGGAAGCAGGTTCGCTGTTTTGAACAGTATTGACTTTACCGATGATTTCAAAAAAGAACTTCGTGAGTCTGATTCCAACACTTTAGTTGCTGATGCATTTATCGAGCTTGGAGGTGTTCCGGCACTTTCCCAGGAAATTACAGTGTTTGGTCAGACCTATGAGGGATTTGATGTTATTGATAAGCTTACCAGTCTGAAATATGAAAAGGATGAGGAAGAAGATATCAAGATCCCTGTTGAAGATATTATGATTGAAACAATAGAAATAGGAACCTACAGCAGTGAAGATGAGACTGGAAATAAGTCTGTCCAAAATCAAAATACCCAAAAATAGAATGTATGTTTTGTTAAAAATGCCAATATGAGTTTGTGATTCAATGGTATTATTAGTTTAAAATAAACTAATAATATTTATAATATGTCTGGGATACTTTACAAATCGGCTCAAACGGGTTATAATGGTAAAGTTAATGTAAGATTAAATCAGAGGTGTTATATATGATAAATTTAAAAAAACTGACTGCGGCTGCTGTATGCTGTATGCTCTTTACAGCCTTTGCAGCAGGCTGCGGCGATGAAACCAAAAGCAGTTCTGAAAGCAAGTCTGAATCTTCTGTCTCATCCTCAGATGCAGC
The DNA here is from genome assembly GCF_051893655.1 of Porcipelethomonas sp. Classification (NCBI taxonomy): domain Bacteria; kingdom Bacillati; phylum Bacillota; class Clostridia; order Eubacteriales; family Oscillospiraceae; genus Porcipelethomonas; species Porcipelethomonas sp. The sequence goes on from NZ_JBJFHN010000064.1 coordinate 4,340, forward strand.
AGGAGCTGTTATGAATTTCACTCCTCCGGAAAAGGGAGAGGAAATTGCGGTCATTACTATTAAGGATTACGGCGATATCAAGGTAAAGCTTTTCCCTGAACAGGCTGACAAGGGCGTTGAAAACTTCGTTGGTCTTTCAAAGGACGGCTATTATGACGGACTTATCTTTCACAGAATCATAAAGGACTTTATGATTCAGGGCGGCGATCCGCTGGGCAATGGTACAGGCGGAGAATCCATGTGGGGCGATAAGTTTGACGGTGGCACATCCGATCAGCTTTCTCATGTGGCAGGAGCTGTGGCTTATGCAAACAGCGGAAGTACTGCAACTGACGGAAGTCAGTTCTATATTGTAACAGGAACAACGTATGATGAAGCTTCACTGGCTCAGATGGAATCATATTATGGAATAACATTCAGTGATGAACAGAAGAAAATATATCAAAGCGATGGCGGTGCGCCGTGGCTTGACGGCAGTTATACCATTTTCGGTCAGGTGTTTGACGGACTGGATATTGTTTTTGACATTCAGAATGTTGATACTGATGAAAGTGACAAACCTCAGAAGGATGTTGTAATAGAAAAAATTTCCATTGAGAAATATGACGGCGAAGACGTTAAATTTCATTTAAGCGATTATTAATTTTATTGTAATAAAGAAATTGAACAAAATTTTTGCATTTCCGGAAAAAACATGTAAAATTTCGTCAGCAAGAAATTTTTACTTTTTGAGATAAAAAAGGATATTTTTCCGAAATGGGATTATAATAAAATGGTGAAGAAAAAGAACAGGAAATCCTAAGGAGATTTCTGGGATTTCTTAAGGAGAGAAAATCTTGGAAAAATTTGTAGTTAGGGGCGGTCGCTGTCTGCATGGCGAGGTCGAGATAAGCGGTGCAAAAAACGCAGCCGTTGGCATTATTCCGGCCGTTATACTGTCCGACGAACCCTGTATTATTGAAAATGTACCCGATATAAGTGATGTTTCAATAAGTCTCAGGATTTTATATGAAATGGGCGCCAAGGTACTTACAATCGGAAAAAATACATTTAAAATTGACGCCACTAAAATTAACAATTATTGTGTGCCTTATGAAAGTGCAAGACAAATGAGAGCTTCTTATTACTTTCTGGGTGCGCTTCTGGGGAAATTCCATAAGGCAAGAGTTTCAATGCCGGGAGGATGTCCTCTGGGAGATCGTCCTATTGACCAGCATCTTAAAGCTTTTACTGCTTTGGGAGCAAAGTGCAATCTTGACCATGGAATGATTGATGTTTCAGCTGACAACCTTAAGGGAAATCAGATTTATCTTGATGTGGTTTCTGTAGGTGCTACTATGAACGCTATGCTTGCAGCAGTCAAGGCAAAAGGATTGAGCATTATTGAAAATGCCGCAAAGGAACCACATATTGTAGACCTTGCAAACTTTTTGAATTCTATGGGTGCAGATATAATGGGCGCCGGTACTGACGTAATAAAAATCAGAGGCGTTTCCTATCTGAGAGGTACTACTTATTCGGTTATTCCGGATCAGATCGAAGCCGGAACATTCATGGTAGCCGCTGCTGCAACAGGCGGTGATGTACTGGTAAAAAACGTTATTCCGAAACATCTTGAGTCTATTACTAATAAGCTTGAAAAAATCGGTGTAAACATTGAAGAATTTGACGACAGCGTCAGAGTATGGACAGACGGACCGCTGGTTAAAACCAATATCAAAACCATGCCCCATCCGGGATTTCCTACTGACATGCAGCCGCAGATGGCTACGCTGCTGACGCTGGCTGAGGGAACAAGTATTATAACAGAGGGCGTCTGGGAACAGCGTTTCCGTTATGTGGATGAGCTGAGAAGAATGGGTGCAGATATTTCAGTAGACGGCAAGGTCGCTGTCATAGAAGGCACAGGATGTCTTCAGGGTGCTCCGGTAAAAGCATGCGATTTAAGAGCAGGGGCGGCACTTATTATAGCTGGTCTTGCAGCTTCAGGTGTAACGGAGGTTGAGGATATTCATCATATCGAAAGAGGATATGATAATCTTGACAAAAAGCTTCAGCTTCTGGGTGCTGACATTGTCAAAAAAAGCTTCCCCGGAGCTTCTGTAAAAAAAGCGTTATAATCGGAGGGCGGATTTTTTCCGCCTTTTTATTTTAGAGGAAAGGTGAAATTTATGGCGAGGTTTTATCCTCTTTTTAGTTCCAGCAAAGGAAATTCATCGTTTATAGGTACTCCGTCCGCAGGAATTTTAATTGATGCAGGAGTATCATTCCGAAAGCTTTCCGGAGCCTTTGAACAAAACGGACTGTCCCTTGAAGCCGTAAAGGGAATATTTATAACTCACAGTCATTCCGACCATGTAAAGGGACTTAAAATGCTGACTAAAAAAACCGGTATCCCGGTATTCGGGCAGAGAGAAACTCTGGAGGAACTTTTAAGAGATGAATTAATTGCTCCGGCATCCGAGGTTTATGAAATGGACGGAGCTGCATTTGCCGCAGGAATGGAAATAACCTGCTTTGACACTCCTCATGATACTGCAAGAAGCTGCGGATACAGGATAAAAACTTCCGACGGACGTATCTGCGCAGTATGTACCGATCTGGGATATGTGACAGAAACTGTAAAGGAAAATCTTGCCGGATGCAATCTTGTGCTTCTGGAGGCAAACTATGACGAAAAAATGCTTTCGGGCGGGCCTTATCCTTACTATCTGAAACAGCGTATACGATCAGATCACGGACATCTTTCCAACAAGGCAAGTGCCGCACAGGCAGCAGAGCTTATAAAATCAGGTACCACACGAATTATTCTTGGGCATCTGAGTCAGGAAAACAACACTCCTCAGACCGCTGATAAAACTGTCTCCGGAGGACTTGAGGGATTTTCCAGAAACAAAGATTACATACTTGATGTAGCACCCGTTGAATCAAACGGACTAATGGCGGTGTTTTAAATGCTTAATGTTAAAATTATTACTGTTGGAAAGCTTAAGGAACAGTATCTGAAAGACGCATGTGCTGAATATATGAAGCGGCTTAAAAGATTTTGCAGTGCTGAAATTATTGAACTTAATGAGTCAAGGCTTCCGGAAAATCCTTCGCAGGGGGAGATTGGCAAGGCTCTTGAAACGGAAGGCAGAGATATTTTAAAAGCTGCATCAGGATATAAAATTGCTTTGTGCATTGAGGGGAAACAGCTTACAAGTCCCGGACTTTCGGAAAAAATATCAAAAGCTGCTGTAGAAGGTCAGAGTACTCTGTCATTTATTATCGGCAGCTCTTTCGGTCTGGCAGAAAGCGTAAAAAAAGCATCGGATTTCAGACTTTCCATGTCGGAGATGACATTTCCTCATCAGCTTGCAAGAGTAATGCTCTTAGAACAGATTTACCGTGCATTTCAGATTGAAAGCAACGGTAAATATCATAAATGAATTATCCATTGTGCATAATGCTGTTATTTTTACTTTTTTCTTGAAAACTCAAAAAAAGTTTGCTATAATAGAAGTACACTTTTTTGTTTTAATTAAGGGGTTTATTCAATGATTGGTTATTATAATTATACCGTTATTCTTACATATATAGGTCTTGCTTCCGCAGTTACGGGGATTTACTTTGCTATGGATGGAAAACATGTTATCGTATCTGTTATAGCATTGCTGATATCCGGTCTTTGCGATATGTTTGACGGAAAAATAGCAAGAACCAGGGAACGTACCGAAAGTGAAAAGCGTTTTGGAATACAGATAGATTCCCTGTGCGACCTCATCTGCTTCGGGGTACTTCCGGGGGCTATCGGCTATGCTGTCGGAATGAGACAGTTCTATCACATTATGATTCTCATATTTTTTACTCTTGCAGCAGTTATACGCCTTGCGTATTTTAACGTGTCAGAGGAACTGAGACAAACTAAAAGTTCCGACTGCCGCAAAACCTATGAAGGACTTCCGGTAACAAGTGTTGCACTTATACTTCCGCTTTTTTACAGTTTCAGAAAAGATATGGGAAAAATGTTCCCTGATTTGTATGCCGCTCTGATACTGATTATCGGAATTGCTTTTATTACACGCTTTAAAGTTAAAAAGCCTAAAATGAGAACTATGCTGATTTTTATTGGTATCGGGGTACTTGAATTTATCTGGCTTATTTACAGATATAAAATCAGATAATCGGGGGTAATTATGGAATACGGCATAAAGGACAGACAGGGAAATATAATTCCCTCTGCCGGCAGCCAGCAGAATATTCTGGATATTATTTACAGATCAGCTGCCGGGAATATTGCATTAAAGGGGCTTACAGCCCCTGTTGTTTCAAAAATGGCAGGAGCTTTCTGCAATAGTATGGCTTCTGCTAAACTTATTCCGGCTTTTATAAAAAGTTCGGGAATTAATATGCTGGATTACGAACCGGGACGATACAGGTCATACAATGACTTTTTTACAAGAAAAATCAGACCGGAGGCAAGACCAGTAAACATGAATCCGGATATTCTGATAAGTCCGTGTGATTCCAGACTTACAGTATATAAAATCAATGAAGACAGCCGCTTTGAAATAAAGGGTACTGAATACAGCGTTTCTTCGTTTCTTAAATGCGAAAAGCTTGCCCGGAAATATAACGGCGGTTATTTTATGATTTTCCGTCTTGAAGTATCGGACTATCACAGATATATTTATATTGACAGCGGATCCAAATCCGGAAATGTTCATATAAACGGGGTGTATCATACAGTAAATCCTGTGGCACTTGACAAGGCTGATATTTACAAGGAAAATACCAGAGAATTTACAATACTTCATACAGATAATTTCGGAAATGTAATTCAGGCAGAGGTCGGTGCTATGATGGTAGGCAAAATTACAAATCATCATCAGAAGCATAGTTTTGCAAGAGGCGAAGAAAAGGGAATGTTTGAATTCGGCGGTTCAACCGTTGTGCTTATTGTGAAACCCGGAATAATTATTCCCGACAAGGATATAACCGATAATACAAACGCAGGATTTGAAACCATTGTAAAAATGGGTGAGGGAATCGGCGTTAAAATAAAAAATGAAAGGAAATAATCAATGGAAAAAAAGAGTAATAAGGGGCTTAAAATAGTCGTTGCTGTAATGGCAGTTATTATTGTAGCCCTTGCAGGTGTTATTGCAGGATTCTTTTTAGGAAATAAAAATGACAGCGGAAATTCCTCCGGCAGTGAATCTGTGGCAGAAACAACAGCTGTTCAGGAAACCACTGACGCACCTACAGAAGCGGAAACTGAGGCGGTTACAACAACTCAGCATATCAGTCCTATGGAAACAGTGAATTTTTCTATGGGCAGTGAAAAAAGCGATATAAACGAAATAATGGATTATGACAGCAACAAAACCTATAAGGCAAATCTTAATGAATTTGTAAGAGAAGGCGATAAGATTGATTCTTTCGTTTTTGTATTCTATGCAGAAGACGGCTCTTCAAATATAAGCAGCTATAAGGGTGCATGCGGAATTTCTGTAGATGAATCCTGTCCGGCAGCAACAGACAAGGGCTGGTATCAGTCTGACGATTTTGAAATGGACGTAAACAGTGCTTACCTTGAGGTTAAATGGGATGTTCCATCTGAAATCAGAGATTATATCAATACCGGCGACAAGGGAAATATAGAAGTCGGTTACTGGTGGGGCGGACTTCAGAGACTAAGACTTGCAAGTATTATCTGCAATTATACAACTACTGCAGAAATCCCTGTTGACGGTACAAACACAATTGAACCGGGAACTGCTTTAAATTACGGCAGTGAATCTTCCAAAACCGCCCGCATTCCGCTTTCAGACCTTATAGGCGATGGTGATGTTCCCCAGTATTTTGAATTCAATGTTGAGGCAGGCGGAGAGCTTCAGAAATATGCCGGAGCATTCGGAATCACTGTTGATGATTCATGCCCTGACAAGACAGACAAAAGCTGGTATCAAAGCGGAAATATAGCTGTTATGACAAATTCCAGCAATACTACTCTTTACTGGCTTGTGCCGGATGAAATCAAGGAGTACATAAAAAGCGACGGAGAAGTTATGCTGGGCTACTGGTGGAGCAAGCAGGATGAAGTAAAGCTTAAATCAGTTACTGTAAAATACAGCAGCAGCGGTTCTGCTCCTGCCCAGCAGGTTAATGCAGACGCTGAAGAACCAAAGGAGAAAAGCAGTTCAGATGCCTCAGGTATGTCTTCAGCGGAAATAGTAAAGGATATGAAAATCGGCTGGAATCTGGGAAATACTCTTGACTGCTATAATTACTCTGATTATGCAACAGACGGTGAAACAGCATGGGGCAATCCGAAAACAACAAAGTCAATGATTGATACTGTTAAGGCAGCCGGATTTAATGCAGTCAGAATTCCTGTTTCATGGAATGACCACATGAACGGTGATACTATTGACAAGGACTGGCTTAACAGAGTAAATGAAGTTGTTGATTATGTAATCGACAATGATATGTATGCTATTATAAATGTTCATCATGATGATTATACATGGCTTAATCCTTCAAAATCTGACGAAGCAAAAGTTAAGGCAAGACTTGTTAAAATCTGGGAACAGGTTTCCGAACAGTTTAAGGACTATGACGAACATCTCCTTTTTGAGGGAATGAATGAACCCAGAATTGTCGGCGGTCAGGATGAATGGTCCTGCGGTACTGAAGAAGAACGTGAGGTTATAAACAATCTTTTTGCAGCTTTTGTTGAAACTGTGAGAAAATCAGGCGGAAACAATGCAACCCGTACGCTTATAATCACAGGTCATGCTGCGGCTATGGACGAAACTTCCATCAAATCCATTAAAGTGCCGGATGATGACCATATTATTGTTTCAATTCATGCTTATTCTCCTTACAGCTTCGCTCTTGACCAGAGTGGTACTTCTTCATTTACTGATGCTGATAAGGCAGAGCTTGACAAAAACTTTGACCTTATCAAATCTGAGCTTATTGACAAGGGAACTCCTGTAATAATCGGTGAGTTTGGTTCACTTAACAAAAACAACGAGAGTGATCGTGTAAAGCACATGGAATATTATGTAAGTGCGGCAAAGGCAAGGGGAATAACCTGTTTTATCTGGGATAATGGTGTAAAAGACGGTGACGGTGCTTTCGGACTTTTAGACAGAAATAATTCCGGCTGGTACTTTAAAAGTATTGTAGATGCTGCTATGAACGGATTGAAATAAAATCGAATAAGCTAAAATGCCCTCGGATAATAATACCGGGGGCTTTTTTGAAACAATTGCTCAGAACTTTCTTTTTGACCGTATTAATACTGGAAAAACAACAGTAGAATTAAAATTTTTTTATATTTTCTATTGTAAAATGAAAAAAAATATTGTATAATGATAAGTACCTATGAAAATCGGTTTTGAAACCGGACGTATAAAAAAAGGAGGAAAAAAATGTCTGGCTTATCTACAGCAAAGATAAATCCGCCGGCTTCCGGAAAAAAGAGCTTTCCGAAGAATTTTTTCAGCTTTCTGGGACAGTGGTTTATCAGAAACAAAATATATTTCCTGGCATTTATTATACCCGTTATTATAATGTACATAGGGTATGCCCTGTTTAAAATTTATCCATTCGGAGAAGAATCTGTTCTTGTCCTTGACCTGAATGGTCAGTATGTTTATTATTTTGAGGCACTGCGTGATGCTATCTGGGGGGATGGCAGCGTACTTTACAACTGGTCCCGAAACCTTTCGGGAGGATATGCCGGTATTATCGGCTATTATCTGGCAAGTCCGTTTACGCTTATTGTAATGCTTCTTCCGAGAACTATGCTGCTGGGAAGCTTGCTTATAATGATTCTGGCAAAGGTCGGAACAGCTGCGGTTACATTCAGCTATTATCTCCAGAAATCAAAGGGTATGAAACCACTGCACAGTGTTGTTTTCTCAACACTTTATGCACTGTGCGCTTACGGCGTAATTCAGGCTATGAACCCTATGTGGCTGGACGGCGTAATTCTTCTGCCACTTATAGCTTTAGGCGTTGAATATCTTATTAATGACGGAAGAAAATTAAATTACATAATTCCACTGGCAATTATGTTTATATCAAACTTTTATATAGGATATATTGTAGGTATCTTTACATTTATTTACTTTGTATTTTACCTGTTTACCGGCAAGGATGATGTTGTCAAGAAGCTTGTTCCGTACAATATGTGGAAAGCATTTCTGAGATTTGCCGGAAGTACTGTTGTTGCACTTTTGTGTTCTGCATTTATGATTCTTCCGGTTTATAAGGCTTTGCAGCTTGGTAAATTTGACTTTTCAGTTCCGGATTTTTCATTTGCAACTCAATTTGATCCGCTGGACTTTTTCCCTCAGCTTCTGCCGGCACAGTATGATACTGTAAATGTAGAAGGACTTCCGGAAATTTACTGCGGACTTATGACTGTTGTAATGCTGCCGCTTTTCTATCTTAACAAGAAGATCAATCTGAATAAAAGAATTGGCTATACAGCAGTTTTAACGGTGCTTTTCTTAAGCATGTATATCAGACCGATAGATATGGTATGGCACGGTTTCCAGATGCCTAACTGGCTGCCGTTCCGTTATTCGTTTACATTTTCTTTTGTATTGCTGCTTATGGCTGCTACCGCATTCACAAAGCTTGATGGTATCAAGATTTCAGGAGTTTTCGGCTCGCTTGCTGGAATTCTGGTATTTCTTGTTGTTGTGGCGTCCAGAGGTATTGATCATATTACTACAAAGGAAATCTGGATCGCAGCAGCTCTGGTTGCATTTTATTGTCTTGTGGTTTTTGTATGCAAGAAAAAGGAAAAGTTTCTTGCTGTTGCTGCACCGATTGCAATTCTTGCAGTTTCATCCGGTGAGCTTGTTTATAACTGCTATAACACATTTAAAGATGAAGACAAGGATCTTATTTATTCAACACGTACATCATGGTATAACTATATAAATAATGGCCGTGAGGTAACACAGCAGCTTTATGAATATGATGACAGCTTTTACAGAGCAGAAAAAACTTTCCACAGAACTGTAAATGATGATTCGGCATTTGGTCTTAGAGGAATCAGCCATTCAAGCTCTGTCATGAACGCTAATCTTCTTTTGTTCCTTGAGGCTCTGGGATACTCTACAAGTACTTATTACTCAAGATATGACGGAAATACGCCTATTACAGACTCGCTTCTGGGCATAAAATATGCAATGGACAGAAATACAGTCGGCTCGGACGATGCGAAAAGACTTGTAAATGAAACTTATGATCCGGTCTTTGCATATAATTATGTTGATGAAAACGGAAAAGATACTGTGATTGACGTTTATCAGAATCCTAATGCATTGTCTATCGGATATATGGCTGATGAAAGTGTGAAATATATTAACAGTCTAGGGAATGACAATACATTTAACAGTCAGAATATTTTCATGAGTACTATTGCAGGAAATACTGATATTAATCTTCAGCAGGGAACATTTGACAGCTATAATGAATATTTCAAGCAGATTGATGTTGATCCGAATACATTTGAGCTAAACAATGTAACTGCTTCAGCTTATGGTACAGATCAGACAATGTATACA
>NZ_JBJFHN010000065.1:0-2964 GCF_051893655.1 Porcipelethomonas sp.
TACCATATCTTCACATGCTTCGTCGCCGCACCACATAGCTTTAACAAATCCATCGCCGTTTTCTTCAAGTGCTTTTGTGATTTCGTCCATGCTAATACATGAATATGTTCTTTTTTCTCTGTTTTCAAGTGCCTTTTTATATATACTGTCCCTAACTTCCGTTAATTTATCATTTACAGTTTTGACAAGTGTTTCATAATTATTTTCAAGCGAAACCATTGATTTTTCTCTGTTGTGACGGGTTACGATAACGCACTGATTGTTTTCAATGTCCTTAGGACCGATTTCGATTCTGACAGGAACGCCTTTCATTTCATATTCAGCAAATTTCCATCCCGGAGAGTTTTCGCTGTCATCAATTTTAACTCTTATACCGGATTCAAAAAGCTTGTCGTAAAGTTCTCCTGCTTTTTCCAGAACACCTTCCTTATGCATAGCAACGGGTACAATAACAGCCTGAACAGGGGCTACAGCAGGAGGGAGGACAAGACCATTGTCATCCCCGTGAGTCATGATAATAGCACCGATGAGTCGTGTTGTAACGCCCCAGCTTGTCTGGTGAGGGAATACTCTCTTGTTTTCACGGTCTGTATATTCAATGTCAAAGGCTCTTGCAAATCCATCTCCGAAATAGTGAGATGTACCAGCCTGGAGGGCTTTTCCGTCATGCATCAGAGCTTCTATAGCATAAGTTGTTTCCGCACCGGCAAACTTGTCGCTGTCAGTTTTTCTTCCCTTTATAACCGGCATTGCCAGATAATTTTCACAGAAATCCGCATATATATTCAGCATTCGTTCAGTTTCTTCAATAGCTTCTTCAGCTGTTGCATGAATGGTATGTCCTTCCTGCCATAAAAATTCTCTGGAGCGCAGGAACGGGCGAGTGGTTTTTTCCCATCTTACAACGCTTACCCATTGATTGTAAAGCTTGGGCAGGTCACGGTAAGAGTGGATAATATTTGCATAATGCTCGCAGAAAAGTGTTTCAGAAGTCGGACGTACGCAAAGCCTTTCTTCAAGTTTTTCATTTCCGCCGTGAGTAACCCATGCCACTTCAGGTGCGAATCCTTCAACATGATCTTTTTCCTTCTGAAGCAGACTTTCAGGAATAAACATAGGCATGCATACATTTTCATGACCGGTAGCCTTGAACATTCCGTCAAGAATCTTTTGAATATTTTCCCATATTGCATATCCGTAAGGACGGATAACCATACAGCCCTTAACACTGGTATACTCAATCAATTCCGCTTTTTTTACAATATCAGTATACCACTTTGCAAAATCCTCATCCATAGGAGTAATTGCGTCAACCATTTTAGAATTATTCTTTGCCATCTTTTAACTCTCCGTTTTCGTCATTATTTTTTTCATAATTTTCTGCCTTTTCCGGCATATCATAAATACTTTTTACCTTATAGATATTATCGTCCACCCTTTCGGGTTTTGGTTTGACAATTTTAGAAATCAGCCGGTCAATTCTGGAAGCAAGTTTCGGGGTTATTACAGCCAGCAGAAAAATAAGCAGCAGTATTATAAAAAACATACCGCAGAATTTTATTAAATATGTAACGGTTTCGCTCATGCCAGTTCACCTCACAAATACAATAATACATATATTATAACATATCTGAGATAAATTTCAAGCTTTTATTCACTCTTAATCTGAGGATTTCAAAATTAAGAGCTGCCGTACCAGATTAATAGGTACGGCAGCTCTTTTAAGTTTAAGTAAAAAATGGTTATTCAAAAAATGATTATGAGTTTTTGATCATTTCCTTGAGTGCCTTAGGTTCCTTTGGCTGATGGCATCCATAAAAAGATGTTGCACCAGCAGCCTTTACAGCTGTGCTCATACCAATTTTTGCAATTGCTTCCATTGTTCTCTTTGCGATTTTTTTCATGTTTTTTACCTTCCTTTAAATTTTTTGGTGTTTATTACCATGACTATATATTATCATACTTTCACGCATTAATCAATACATTTACCATAAATGGAATTCAATATTCATTAAAGGGAATATTTAATCTTTTGTTAATATTTAGATTACATTTTGTTAATTCAATTTAAATATTCCGGAAATAATTGCAGTATTTATGCGTAAAATTTTAAACTATTACTTGATAATAAAAAATTAACATTTTATACACATAAAAACCTATAGAATTAACAAATATTCTGGTATAATATAGAAAAAAACAGAAGGTTCAGAATATGACTATTGCAGTTTGTGTTAAAAATATAGATTTTGCTTTTATGATAAAGCAGCATATTTTGTTTTATTCAGAAAAAAGCAGTATTAACGCTGATGTTACTGTATTTACATCCGGAAAAGAACTTCTTATTGACAGAAATAAGTTTGAAATTGTCTTTATTGATACTGATATTGATGATATTAACAGTATGCAGATTGCCAATTGCATAAAATTGTCAGCGAAAAATACCAAACTGATTTTTCTTTCTGATTCTGACGAGCTTGTGTTCCAGACGCTGAAATATCAACCCTATCGTTTTATAAGAAAACGATATTTTAAATATGAACTTAAGGAAGCACTTTTGTCATTGTTTTATGATTATAAAATAAATTATTCATCCTTTACAGTAAATTCTTCTGAGGGGATCAGAAGCGTATCCTTAAATGAAATATTTTTTTGTGAAATATTTGGTCATAGTATCGAAATACATACATGTAATGAAAACATAAAAACAACCGGTACTCTGAATGTACTTCAGGATAAGCTTGAACCATCCGGTTTTGTAAGAATTCATAAAAGCTATCTGGTAAATTTAAGGCACATTTTGAAATTCAGTTCAAAAGAAGTTACAATGTCTGATTTTACAGTTTTGCCGGTCAGTAAATACAGAAGCTCTGAATTAAAAAATAAAATAATGCATTTTAATATGGTGAGGTAGCGTGAAAGAAACAATCAATGCACCGCCAAACAGGCGCAACAACAAGGCCC